>JANTGZ010000019.1 GCA_024762675.1 Thermodesulfobacteriota bacterium
TGAGTCAGCAAAACTATTCGCAAAGAAACACAATACATCTCTTTCAAAGCTTGCGGAAACATATTTTAAAACAATAACACGAAAAGAAACATCCCAGAAAAGAATTACCGGTGTTGTTGGTGAATTGGCGGGCTTATTAAAAAACAAAAATGTTGTTATCGGAAAAAATGACTACATAGATTATCTGGAAGATAAATATAAATGAAGAAAGACAAAGTTTTTTTAGATACAGACGTTATCCTGGATTTGCTAACGGAACGTGAGCCTCATTTTAAACCAGCTGTAGAATTTTTTTTGAAAATTCAAGATAAAACAATAATGGCTTATACATCTCCTGTTGCTATCGCAAATATTTTCTTCATTCTCAATAAGCATTTCGACAGAAATAAAGCAATGCAATCACTTGTAAAACTTAAGTCCTTGGTAAAGGTGCTAAATTGTGGTGATCGCGTAATAGAGCTAGCGCTTTCTTCTGATTTTACTGACTTTGAAGACTCAATACAATATTACACTGCCTTAGAGAATGACATTGATATTCTTATTACTCGTAATATAAAAGATTACAAAACGGCAAATATCAATGTATCCACCCCTATTGAATATATAGCGGCAAGCATTTAGGAAATGGGGGTCATCTAGATTGCTTTTGTCAAACATGTTAAATCGGTAACATCTGTGTTTCTTTAGAATTTTTCAAGAACTAATTTATCGGCAAGAAACCGCCGAACAAAAGCATATAGCTTCGACCGCGAATAGCCGCCCGTTTTTTATTCGAGCATCACGGCGCGGCGGCTGATGCAGGTCGTTCGTTGCTTTTCATGCTAACCCAAAGCACGCTGGTTAAGATTATATTTTTTTTCATCATCATACGATAAAAGGTTTAATTTAGATAACTTTGCCAAGTCCCTTCTCGCTGTTTGTGTACTAACTTTACTATAGAGAATTGAAAATGGAGAAGATGAAAATAAGTCTTTAAGCGTAAAAGTAAAAGTTACAGGGTAATCAAGCAATAACGTAAGAAGATTAAATTGCCTTTTGGTAATATTGTGGTGTTGGTTTTGAAATGTGTAATAATCTCTCAGAGAAAAAATCCTTATAAAATAAATTATTGATTCTTTAATCTTAGTTAAAGACAAAACAGCAGCATGAAGAAAAAATTCAATAAATGGAGTTACGTCGTTTTTCAATTTAATGCTTTTTGAAAAAGCAATGTAGTAATCATCGACATTCTTATAATAAAAGTTTGCTAACTCTTTTGGTATATATTTGATGTTGGCAGTTTGTAATATTATTGCCTCAATAAGTCTTGCTGTTCTTCCATTTCCATCCCAAAATGGATGGATGATGCAAAAGTGATAGTGTGCAATAGCTGCACGAATGAACGGATGTAGTTTGAGAATCTCATCGCAATTAATCCATGCTATAAATTCGTTCATTAAGTTTTTTACATCTTCAAGTATCTTGGGGGGCGTAAAAATTCCGCCATGGGCTTTGTCACCAACATGAACTATACCATTGCGATATTGTCCTGGTATATTATGTTCATCAGGAACTTGATCGGTGATAATCTTATGCAATTCACAAATTAGCTCTTCAGACAAAATGTATGGTTCACCTTTACTTTCAATACCTGCTAATAGGTTGTATGCTTTGATTAAGTTGATAATTTCCTGCTTGTCTTTCTTGGTGTATTCTTCAACGTCATGGCCTTCTGCTATTTTCCTTACGCCTTCCTCTGTGATTGGGTTGCCTTCAATAGCAGCCGTACCAGAGATCGAGCTATACATAATTTCAGGTTCTAAACGTGCCGATAGTTTGGGAAGTATTGGCAGATCGACTATGGTCTCATTCAAAACTATAGCTCGAATTAAAAGATCATTAACTTGGGCGCTATCGTAGTGCTCACTCAAATAAAATTTGCCTGACTTAAAAGTTAAAAAATCTCTCATGTATTAACCGTAAAAATGAGTTTAAAAATGTAACAATTTATCCTATTAAAAACAACCACATAGAGGGCCACTTCAGTTTATTTTATTAAACGTATTGTAACAAAAAATGAAAATTTGTCAAAGAAAATATTTTGCCTAACAAATCAATAAACTACGACACTTTTCAGACCGCAAATCATAGGGTTTAATTTCATTATCGGTTCACATGAATCACCTCTTTAAGTAAGGGTGCCAGTTATCTCAGTCGTTCGGCGATGAAGTTTTTCAATAATTTAAAACAAAAAATTAACAACTTTTGTATATGGCATTAGTATACAAACATGAAAGAGATAAAAGAGCCAAAAATAAGGTGGGTGCAAAGGTCCAGCGAGAAGCAAAAGCCCGTTTTTCGCAAAAAAATGCACATAACCTTGTAACGGCTTCGCGTTAATTTAGCAAAAAAGCCGAACCTCCAGCTATGGCATGCGAAATTCTACCCAGAGAACGGCGTAGCGTACCAGCTCAGCGCCGTGTTTGAGTTCGAGTTTATCTTTAAGTCGTTCCCTGTAGGTACCGATGGTTTTGGGACTGACATGCAAGGTCTCGGCAATTTCGCCGGCTGAAAACCCCTTGCCGATAAGGGTCAAAACCTCCAATTCCCGATTGGTCAGACGATTGGTGGCCGAGATATCGGCAGCCCCCGGCTTACCGGTTAATTTGCCGACCATCTTGTTCATGATTTTACTGCTGACATATATATTGCCATCCAGAATATGGCGTAAAGCCTCAATCACTGACTCGGAAGCTTCCTGCTTCATAATATAGCCTTTGGCGCCCGCCAGGATGCACCTTTCGGCATGGATCGCCTCATCATGCATAGAGAGAACCAGCATCGGAATCTCTTTTTTGCCTTTTTCAACCTCCTTGATAAGATCAATACCCTGACAGCCCTTCAAAGAGAGGTCAACGATCACAAGATCAGGACACAAACGCTCTATCGCCCTAAGAGCAGAAGAGATATTGTCGGCATTGCCGCAAACTTCAAGATCCTCTTCCTGATTAATGAGCTCGCTCATGCCCATACTGAAAATCGGGTGATCTTCGACGATAAAAATCTTGTTTTTTGCCCGTTTGGGCTTGTTGTTATTATAGTTTAGCATAACGATTACCTGTATTGGGCAGGCTCAGGGCAATTTTCACCCCTTCGCCGGGAAGGTTATCAACGGAGAGGGAGGCCCCGAGACAATCTGTTCTATACTTTAAAATACGCAGCCCCATCCCTTTGGGATTCGGGTTCTCCGGCAAGCCCTGACCATCATCGGCAATTTCAACAAGCAGATTTTCCGCAGTCGTTGTCAAACGTATCGAAATATTTCGGGCCTGCCCATGTTTGACAGCATTGTGAACCGCTTCATGAACAATATAGTAGATATGAGTGGCAACCGTATTATCCTTAAGATTGATGGTTGACTCACACTCAAAACTACAGGCAACATTATAAATTTCAGCAATATTTTCCGCCATCTCAGCCAGGGAGGTCTCCAAACCGTGGGCCGCCGGTTCAACCGGCATCAGACCTCTTGCCAAACGTCTGGTCTTGCCGATAGCTTGCCTGATGAAACCTCTTATCTTTTCTGCAGAATCAGTTTGCGGAGCCTGCTCTTTGTCAAGTTTCTCCTTTAAGACCTTGGTCAGGGCTTCAATACCGATGAGGTGAGGACATAGGTCATCATGCAGTATCCGACCAAACTTCTGCTTCTCCCGTTCGCTGATATTTAAGAGTTCTCTCTCAAGGCGCTGGCGCTCACCGATCTCTAATTGCAGGTTATTGTGATAGGTCTCAAGTTTTTCCATAAAAATGTTAAAGTGTCGGGCCAGTTGACCAATTTCGTCATTAGGAGCCTGTGACATGCGGACCGAAAGATCGCCGCCAGTAGCTGCTGTAAGGCGGCCTATCAGTTCGCGCATCGGTCGAATAATCGATGCACTGATCAACAGGGTAAGTGGCAGAATCAACAACAGGGTCACCGATATCGCTGTAACTAGAATGGTTGTTACCTTCCGTAAAGGGGCATTGATTTCATCCATATAGCTGGAAGAGGCGACGATCCAGTCATATTCGGGTATGTAGTTAAACATTACCAGTTTTTCCCGGAAACGCTCTTCACCGGGATTTTTCCAGGTATAGATAATCTTGCCGTTTTTTCGTTTGCAGAGATCTTGCACAAAAAGCTGTCCCTCACTATCGACAACATCAAAAACGTTACCCTTTATTATCGGATGGACGACCACATTACCAAGACTGTCGAGGACGAAGGAGTAACCCGATTTACCGAAACGCATTGCCAGAATACTCTCCCGAAAATCGGAGACCTTAACCAACTCCTTGAATTCATCACGATAAGCAGAGACCGAAATAATCCAATCCCAGGGAGAAAAGTAGCTCATGTAAAGAGCTTTCGATCTTTTCTCAGCCTCGCCCGGATTGCGCCAGCCATACTCAAGGTAGCCCTCTTTGCGTTTAATCTGTTCAATAACAAAGTCAATCGTCGAGAAATTGCGGCCGACAACTGAAGGGTTAGGGTGAACTACGGCGATGCCGGCACTGTTGACACAATAGATATAACCGGTTTTACCGATTGTCTGGCTATAGAAGATCTGTAAGGCCTGCTCTTTGGCTTCGCTTTCAGTAAGTTGTCCGGAAAGCTGTTTTGCATAAATACTTTCGACAATTTCAAGGTTCTTTTCAGCCACTGAGCGAAGATAATTTTTAATCGATACCGAGGCTGTGGTGCGTACCATATTGAGGATAGCGGCAGTCGAATTCTGGAGCTCTCGCTCAATATTGGTTTCGACCGTAGTACGCATCAGGGAGTATATGACAAAACTGCAAAGAAGAATGGAGAGGACAATAATTGCTGAATAGCCGCCAAAGAGTTTGGCGCGGATATTGAGATTACGAAAGAATTTTTTAAAACTATGCATGCATCAAACTTAGATGTTAACCAATAAAGTTGAACTCAAAAAAGGGCAAGGCAGCTTTGGAACCTTTTTTTATCACGATCCGGCCAACAGACCACTGCGACTGAGACGATCAACAACACTCTTGACAAAACCCTTGATCAAGTCATCGGTGGGCCGGTCAGCTGAGGTTTTCGAGGCCAAAGAGATCACCAGGGCTCCATCTTTAGTGCTGTAGAGATTGGTCTCAAGACCATAGACCGCTGTTGTTCTGGTTAGAGATCCAGGTTTACAGGGAGAGAGTGAATATCTCTGGCTCTGTCGATAGTCACTGGCCCAACGGCTATTACAGGCGCTTTGTGCAGTAACCCTGGTCTCCTCTATTCTGTCGGCAATACGAGAGATCAAAACTCCATCAAAAGCGTGCCGGCCGATGGCCCCGGTAATTGTCTCAACCGATGAGCGGCTGCCGGCAGGCAAAACGATATGGCCGGCACTGGCAGAAACCCCCTTCTGCCGCAGTTGCCGAGCCAACTGAAGTTCACTCATGCGACCATTCTCTTCATCAAGAAAAATACTTACCACCAGAATTTTTTCAAAAGGCTTGCCGCTATAATTTTCATCCTGCCAGACCCCGGTCACCTTGGTTGCCGAACAGGCAGCCAGGCAAAAAATGCTAAAGACTATTAAAGTTAATATTTTCTTCATGCTAATCGCTCCCTTTTTATACGTGCTTTGATGTCATTTCCCCATCGCCGGCAAACCGTGACATTCCTATTTAATCCAAGTCATTAGCCAGAGTCGAATAGTAGCGTAAATATTTTTTTATAGCAACTCTTGATGCATTCGTAAAAGAATCACGGAATGGCTAAGTAAGTCTGGACTTGAAGTGAGATAAAAGAATCTTCGAGTGTTTTTCGGCGGACTATGCTAACTTAGATCAAGTCGAGAAAGTGATTCAGAGTGGTAATATAAAGGAACTAAATGGAACATCCTCGAGGATCTGAAGGTTCAAAAGAGATTGCACATGGAGAACCAAAACTCAGCCCGTAGCCCTATTATGAACAATCCCCAACCATGACTACTCCCAGCTACCTTCGCCTCCAACTTACCGTATTTGCCTTAGTTGCAGCCTCTTTTACAAATATCTATATTACGCAGCCGCTACTGCCGGCATTACAGGCCGAATTCGCCACCACAATGGTCACGATCTCGACCAGCGTCTCAGCCGTCATCTTCGGTATCACAATCAGCAACCTGCCTTTTGGGGCATTGGCCGACAGGATCCCGATTCAACCTATTATCTTGGGCGGTGGCATCATGATTACTATTGGCGGCCTGATCTGCACTCTCACCGACAATCTCGGACTCTTTATCGCCGCCCGCTTTCTGCAGGGACTTTTTATCCCCACCCTGACCACCTGTCTGGCGGCCTATCTCGCAAAAACCCTACCGCTCGACCGCCTCAATGTAGTCATGGGTTCTTATGTTTCGGCCACTGTCTGCGGGGGACTCGGGGGCCGCCTTTTAGGCGGCTGGATCGATTATTTCTGCGATTGGCGCTATGCTCTTTGGAGCGCTGCCGGCCTGATTATGATAAGCGTAATTGCTGCGTTACGAACCCTCCCCCACACCCCGGCAAAAACCTCACTACCGACAGAACCGGCAACCTCTTTTCTAAAATTGCTCACCCGTCCGGATCTGCGTTTTATCTATACTTGTGCGGCCGGCAGTTTTGCCATCTTTTCCTCATTATTCAACTACCTGCCCTTTCGTTTGAGTGCCTCACCTTTCAACCTGCCGACCAACACCATAACCCTCATCTACTTGGTCTACATTGTCGGCATTTTTACCGGCCCTGCCGCCGGACGCCTCTGCAACCGTATCGGTTCCGGCCCTACCATGATCCGCGGAACCCTGATATTTGCTCTTTCATTGGCTTTTCTAACCCAACCCCACCTTACATCCATTATCGGCGGCCTGCTTGGCGTCTGCGCCGGTTTTTTTACCATCCATGCCGCCGCGGTCGGTACCCTGAATCGCAAACTTAAAAGCGACCAAGGACGTGCTAACGCTCTCTATGTCCTCTCCTATTATCTCGGCGGCTGCGGAGGCATCACAATTTCAGGTCTCCTCTACGAAAAAATGGGATGGAACACCGTCGTACTGTTTTGTATAAGCCTCCTGAGCATCCCCTTACTGACCGGATTGTCCGAAAAAAAACCGCCCAAAAAGGGTGATTGATAAGTATGGCTGACAGTGCCTGCCTGAAATACACTCTCCTTAGAATCTCCATAAACGACAAAAGGGGTAAACTCTTACCCAATGAACCAAAAAAGGCCTCCAATGAGGCCTTTTTTTAAATATTTAATTTCTGATAAACCCGCAAATACAAAAAAACTTCTGGGTCGTATTGAAATCAGTCTTCAATGACAAAACGGGCAGGCTTGCCTTCACCTTGCAAGTACTCACCAATTGGAGTGATCTTTTTATTGAATTTTGCACAATCAACCAGACAACGCCAAAGAGCCAATAACTCATTCCCCTCAGATTCACTGGCTGGAGTAAATTCAACAACATTTTTTTCGACTTTGATCTTCATGATAAACCTCCATTGATCTGATACGTTAGGATCTGTTTTTGCATTCATCGCAAGACATCTGAAAATTGCCGGCAACAAATCAAAACCTTTATTGTCTTAATTTATCCGGTGGACCGTACTTTGTCAAGAGTTTTATAAAACTATTCAGCAATATTTTTTACCAAGCATTATAAATGCTTGGTAAACCAGCCAAGTGCATAGACAAAAAAGCCCGCAAACAGAAAATTTCTGCTTGCGGGCTTTAGCTTTATTTAAAGCAACAGTTGGATTTGGGCCGTAAACCTTAACATAAGTTTACATCATGCCGCCCATGCCACCCATGCCGCCCATGCCACCAGGCATTCCACCACCAGGCATACCGCCACCGGCAGCGTCACCGCTTTCCGGCTTTTCAGCGATCATCGCTTCGGTAGTAATCATCAGACCGGAGATACTGGCCGCATTCTGCAGAGCAGTGCGGGCGACCTTGGTCGGATCGATGATACCAGCTTCAATCATATCGGAGTACTCACCGATTGCAGCGTTGAAACCAAAAGCACCTTTCTCATCTTTGAGACGGGCAACCACAACCGAACCTTCCTGACCGGCGTTGTTGACGATCTGACGCAGAGGCTCTTCGATTGCACGACGGAGAATATTAACACCCATCTTCTCGTCGTGAGTTAAGTCAGTCAGAGCATCCAGGCTGGAACCCGAACGCAGCAGAGCAACTCCACCCCCGGGAACAATACCTTCTTCAACCGCAGCGCGGGTCGCATTGAGAGCATCCTCAACCCGATCCTTCTTCTCTTTCATCTCAGTCTCAGTTGCAGCACCAACATTAATGACGGCTACACCACCAATCAATTTAGCCAAACGCTCCTGGAGTTTTTCACGATCGTACTCGGAAGAGGTCTCTTCAACCTGAGCCCGAAGCTGTTTGACCCGGCCCTGAATCATCTCCTGGGAACCGGCACCATCAACAATAGTAGTGTTGTCTTTGTCGATGTGAATCCGTTTGGCTTCACCAAGATCTTCCAGAGAAGCAGATTCGAGTTTGAGACCGATCTCTTCAGAAATAACCTGACCACCGGTCAGTACAGCGATATCTTCGAGCATCGCTTTACGACGATCGCCAAAACCGGGAGCTTTAACGGCAACGCAGTTCAAGGTTCCGCGCAATTTGTTAACGACCAGGGTCGCCAGAGCTTCACCATCTATATCTTCAGCAATCAAGAGGAAAGGACGGCTCATCTTGGCAATCTGCTCAAGGATAGGCAGGAGATCTTTCATGTTGCTGATTTTTTTATCATGGATAAGAATGTAAGGGTTCTCCATCTCAGCAATCATCTTCTCGGTATCGGTAACAAAGTAAGGAGAGAGGTAGCCGCGATCAAACTGCATACCTTCAACCACGTCAAGGGTGGTATCCATGGATTTGGCCTCTTCAACCGTGATAACACCCTCTTTACCAACTTTGTCCATAGCTTCGGCAATAATATTACCAACTGTAGCATCGCCATTAGCGGAGATAATACCAACCTGAGCGATATCCTTATGGGTCGCAGTCGGTTTTGACATCTCTTCAAGGGCCGCGACCAATTTTTCTACGGCCATATCGATACCGCGTTTGAGTTCCATGGGATTGGCACCGGCGGCAACCATCTTGGAACCTTCACGATAGATAGCCTGAGCCAGAACCGTGGCAGTAGTCGTACCGTCACCGGCAACATCACTGGTTTTGCTGGCAACTTCTTTAACCAACTGGGCGCCGATATTCTCAAATTTATCATCAAGTTCGATCTCTTTGGCAACTGAAACACCATCTTTGGTGATCGTCGGAGAACCGAAAGATTTGTCAATAATAACGTTACGACCTTTGGGTCCAAGGGTAACCTTGACCGCATCGGCCAGTACATTGATACCATTCAGAATCGCCTGGCGGGCTTCCTGATCAAATTTAATCTCTTTTGCAGCCATTGTAAATCAACCTCCAAATTTATTTTTGGATTCCTAAGAAGAACCCATTACTTTAAGTAATAAACGCTTAAATAAAAACTTCAAAATAACAGCAGCTAAGCAAGCACGCCAAGAACGTCATCCTCACGCATGATGAGATAGTCTTCACCATCCAATTTTACTTCGGTACCAGCATATTTGCCAAAAAGAATCTTATCTCCGACCTTGACGTCCAACGGATTTACTTTACCATCTTCAGCTACTTTACCTTTACCGGCAGCAACAACTTCACCCTGCATCGGTTTCTCTTTAGCAGCATCAGGAATAATAATTCCACCTGCAGTTTTCTCTTCTTCTTCAGTTCGTTTGACAATGATCCGATCCTGTAAGGGTCTGATATTCATCGTTGATCCTCCTAATAATTGTTTTTTTTAAGATTAACAGATGTAAAATAAGGCTATCAACCTGACTTACTAATTTTTTAGCACTCGGACGCCCTGAGTGCTAACAAGCGGAAATATACTCACGCCTACAAGAAAAATCAAGGGGTCGGAGAAAAAAATTCTCTTTTTTTTATGGCTTTAATACCACTGTTCGCGAAAATTGTAGGTTGAGACAACCAGATCATTGAGACGCATACGGCGGGAGTTGAGAAAACGGCGAGCTACAGAAGCGTTTGGGGCCCAGGAAAGATCTATAATCTTTAGAGAAATTGCCGGATTGTGCAAGCGCTCGAGAGAGCTCAGAAGTGAGAATGGGGTGGCACTGACCAAGGCGCTGACACCATCACGCTTAATAACCACAAACTCCTCTTGGCGACTAGAAAAAAAACTTTCGTTACGGCGTTTCTGAGGCAGCGGCACCCGGGTTAAAAGAAGAGGAACAAAACTGAAAACCGTCAAACCTAAGCCGATACCCGACATCGCCGACAAAGAGTTGATAGTGGTTTCGTCGAGTTCAGGGGTCAGATGAATCAAAGAGAAACCCTGCTCCGTATAAAAATCAACAGCCGACTGGTTGGCGGCATGAAGAAAAGGGCCGGTCGCCAATTTAAAAGCCGCTACACCCCCGGCAAGATCCGAGAAAAGATCAAGCTGCCCCAGGCCATTCAGGTGAAAATTACGAAATCCGGCTTGCGCCAATCGTTTAACAATCTCCTCCAGGGGTGCTTCCCGGCCAGGATACTGGATTGGGGGTAAAGACCATTCAAGTTTGGGAAAACGGCGAAAAAGATCCCGTTCACGGCCAGCGACAGCGGCCGTCAGCTTACCATTAAGATCGAGCGCCACCCGCCACCCGCTGCGCTGTAGAAAAGGCTGAGCAGTAGACCAGTCGGCAAACTTGATCAACCATGAAGACTCTTTTTTTACAATTGCTACAACCGATTTTTTTCCCGAACCACTTTTAGCAAGTTGCCGTTTTGCCGATGAATAACGCCGAGACCGCTTGGTATCGGTGTTATTCCGCTCTTTAATTTGGCTTCCGACTGACTCTTCGATCTGCCGCCGAAACCAGGGACCGCCCCGACGACCATACTTATCGCGACTGCCAACCTTGACTAAAAGATCACCCACCTGACATTTAAAAGGCACCGGAAGAGAAACAATCAAGCCGCCACCTTTGCCCCCCCTTTTCTTTTCAACCCGAAAACCATCCTTTAAAGTAAAGGCGTTATCGCGCCCATCTTTGCCTTGGCCAATAATTTTCAGGCGATCGCCGGCTGCCATTTCACGAGATGAACGCAATAAAATTCGCCATTGTTTCCCATCTCGACTTACGCGCCGCACTTTGCCAACCACCACTCCGATGGTCGCCGCCCGCTGGGGCTCGATTATCGTGGCAGGATAGTGCCCCGATAAATTTCCCGGTGTCGCCGGACGCGCATAGGACTCTTTAAGCTCCCCGGCAAAGGCTTTGCGACTTTTCGGGGAGAGCTCACCGGTGTTTTTAATCTCATCCAAAGCCCGGCGGAAAACCCCAACCACGACACTGACATATTGCGAGCCCTTCATACGGCCTTCGATCTTGCAGGAGGCGACTCCTGAACGTACCAGATGAGGCAGAAAATCGAGCGCATTAAAATCGGCCGGCGAGAAAAAATTCCCCTCCTCTCCAGCATGGCTGTAAGGACGACGACAGGGCTGACTGCAACGCCCTCGATTAGCACTCTGACCGCCAAAAAAGCTGCTGAACTGGCACAGCCCGGCCACCGAAACACACAAGGCCCCATAAACAAAGAGTTCGATCTCAATAGAGCTCTTTTCCGCCACCAGCTTAATCTCAGCTAACGAAAGTTCGCGCCCTAAAACCACCCGTTCACAACCCATGCCCGCCAACCGATTGGCCCCGGCCGCATTATGAATCGCCAGTTGGGTTGAAAGATGAACGGGAAGTTCGGAGAAATCACGGCGCAAAATATTAACCAGACCGAGATCCTGGACAATGACCGCATCGATTCCAATGCGGGAGAGTTCTTCAAGGGTTCGATAGATCTCATCAAGCTCATCGTTGCGAATCAGGGTATTTAAAGCAACATAGAGTTTCACATCGCGCTGATGGGCGTAGAGAGTCATCAATTCGACGTCTGAAAAGGTGAAATTTTCGGCTCGGGCCCGAGCCGAAAATTTCTTCAGCCCCAGATAGACCGCATCCGCCCCGGCATCGATGGCCGCCATAAAGGTCTCAAAATTCCCCACCGGAGCCAGCAGTTCAGGAAACTTATTCGACAAACTGCTGGGCGAAGAAAATTCAATAGGGCTTACAAAATTATTCATGAAAACATCAAAATTGTGATGGCAAAGTAAACTGTTCAGATGCGAGGCGCGCTGAACCAGAGGGATGAGGCGTACATAAAGTACGCCGCAGTGACGAAGGTTCGGCGGAACGAAGCAGGTGAACAGTTTACGACGCCATCACTCATAGGAGTTGGATGCGACCAGGATCGCTGTCGATAAACTGACCCACCGGCCAGCAGCCGGTCTCGGCTGCATTAAAAACGCGGATCACGGATTCAGCCCCAGCTGGGTCGACGGCCAGCAGGAGACCGCCCGAAGTCTGAGGATCAAACAGGAGATCACGAAGCAGAGGGTCGGCCAGATCTTCACCCAAAAGACGAAAACCAAAATGGTCGCGATTGCGATGCCCGCCTTCCGGGAACATCCCCATACTGCAAAACTCTTCGGCCCGATCAAGCAGTGGGACATGGCCCAATTCAACCCGAACCCCGACCCGATCGTCGGCAATCATCTCGGCAAGATGGCCAAACAAACCGAAACCGGTAACATCAGTACAGGCCCGCACCCACTGCCGCCAACAATTCCCCTCGCTCTCAGGAGGTAAAACATTGAGCCGCAACATCCACTCCAGAGATTGAGAAATCTCCTCCTCTTTGACAAAATCAGCTTGCAAAGCGGTCGCCAAAATCCCATTACCCAAAGGTTTGGTCAAAAGCAGAATATCGCCGGCTAAAGCCCCCTGATTACGCCAGATCTTATCGGGGTGCACCTCGCCGGTAACCGACAGGCCATATTTTATCTCCGGATCATCGACACTATGGCCGCCAGCCAAAACAGCTCCGGCCTCGGCAATTTTATCAAGACCACCGGCCAGAATCTGCCGCAAAATCTCAGGATCCTGACACTTGATCGGAAAGGCCACCAGATTCATAGCGGTTAGGGGATGCCCACCCATAGCGTAAACATCACTAAAGGCGTTAGCCGCCGCAATCTGCCCAAAACGGTAAGGATCATCAACCATCGGCGGAAAAAAATCAACCGTCTGCACCAGGGCGCGCTCGGCATCAAGACGAAAAACCCCGGCATCATCCGCTCCTTCCAAACCGACCAAAAGCCGCTCATCGACCGGCAGCTCCAAACCCTGCAACACATCCGCCAGATCCGACGGACCAATTTTCGCAGCTCAACCGGAGGCCGCAGAGAGGGTGGAAAGTCTAACTTTTCCATTTTTTAAATTTTCATTATTCATAAAGATCTCACCATTGCATACAAAGTTTTTATTCCGGCATCAAAGATTTACGATCTTTTTTACCGGTTTCAGCCAGCAGATTTTCAACCTCCGAAAAGACCTGGCGCCAACCGATTGCTTCAAGACAGAGATGGCTTTTGCAGGAGCGTTTGCGGCAGGGGCTGCAATGCAGAGGATGACGGACAATGCGGTAGGGGGCACCATAGGGGGCATTTACTTGAGGATGGGTCGGACCGAAGATAGCCACCACCGGGGTGTCCATAGCAACGGCAAGATGCATGGGTCCAGTATCTCCGCCAACATAAAGATCACAGGCCGCAAAAATGGCGGCCAGCTCAAGCAGGGATGAGGTTTTTTTAGCCACTACCACCGGCACCCGCAGATTCCCGGCAATCAGTTCAACCGTTTCCCGCTCTCCCGGCCCCCAGGTCAGGATGACCCGGGCTCCGATTTTTTCGACCAGAGCATTAATCAAACCGACATAACCATTCTGATGCCAGCGTTTATAAGAGGTCTTCGGGCTGCTGCCGGGATGCAGAGCGATAATCGGGCCGTCGCCCTGCAGTTTTTCCAGGCTGAGCAGCGACGCTTTAGCTCGTTGAATATGTACTCCAGTCAGCGGCAGTTGATAAGTAACAGGACCCGCAACTGATACCCCGAGAAAATCGACCAGGCCTAGAGCCCTTTCGACCCGATTTAGATCTGAGTTTGCAGGCCTGAAATGACGAGTATAAAAGAGATGGCTCCCCTCTTTGGCGTCCGGCCGGGTAAAACCGGCCCTTTCGGGTGCCCCGCTAAATCGGGCGAAGAGGGCACTTTTGAGAATACTGTGAAAATCGACGACCAGATCAAAATTTCCGGAACGTAGATCTCTAAGCAGTCCAAAAAGTGAGGCCAGAGCTCGCCAAAGTTGTTTAGGGGAACGCAAAAAACCACTAAAAAGCCCGCGTTCGAAAATCAGAACTCGATCAAGAGCTACGTGCCCTTCGAGTACCGAGGCTGCCGCCGGCTCTACCAACCAGGTAAATCTGGCCTCAGGACAATGCCTGCGCCAAGCGTTAACCGCCGGCAGAGTCCGCAACACATCACCAATAGCACCTAAACGAATGATCAGAACATTTTTGTAATCACAAACAGAATTCAAAAAGCATCTACCCCGTAAGAGACATTAACGACCAGACATAAACTCTAATTTTTCAAGACAGCCATATATCATTTTCACAAAAAAAACGGCAAGCTTTAATCGTTTTCTGCATTTTTAATCCAACCAGTCGCAATTATACTTGACTTACGTTAAGAACAAGCTCTATTCTGAGTTCAGAACAATTGAAAAAAGTCAAGCAACGGAGGCTTAGTTGAGTGATAAAGAGAAAGGGCTGCTGGATCGACTAAAGGGAATGTTTCATGGCGACCAAGAGCCTCCGCCAACTGAGGAGGAGCTCTTTGAGATCATCAACGCCAGCGGTGAAACCGGAATTATCGCTGACGACACCCATGAGATGCTGAGCAGTGTCATCCAGCTCAAAGAGACCCAGGTCCAGGAGGTGATGGTGCCGCGCACTGAATTTGCGGCGATTGCGGCGGACCACAGCATCCTCGAAGAACTCGAAACGATAACCAGCAAAGGTTTCTCCCGCTATCCAATTTTCCATAATAATCTTGACCAGGTGATCGGCGTCCTCTACGCCAAAGACATCCTCAAACACCTGGGGCAGGACTTAAGCCGAATTTACCCACGCGAGATCATGCGCCCGGTCTACTTTGTTCCCGAAACTAAAAAAGTTCAAGAGCTGCTTCAGGAATTCAGGGTTAAGGGCATCCATATTGCTGTTGCCGTCGATGAGTATGGCGGCACCTCGGGCCTGGTGACGATCAGTGACCTGGTTGAAGAGATTATTGGCAAGATATACGAAGAAGATCGCCCTATTGAAGAGAGTGAGAAACTCATCGAAAAACTTAATGACGGTTCCTACCTGATCAACGGCAAGACCGAGATTGAAGAGATTGAAGAGATTTTCGGCATTGAGATAGACAATCGGGGAAAATTTGAAAGCGCTGGAGGACTGGCAGTTTTCTTGAGCGGCAGCATCCCGCAAGCCGGTGAGAGTTTTGCCTACAAGAATATCTCCCTGACAGTTGAGGCAGCCGACAATCGCAGGGTAAAAAAAATCCGCCTGCGGCTGCTTGAAGGACAACAAGACGACCCTGATTCGACTTCGCCGAAAGCTTCCACCACGACCGAGCCGAAGCCCCTCGCCCAGGAAACTGAAAAACCGTGACCCGTTTCGGCCTTTTCCTGGGTGTTGCTCTCGGCTCCGCAACCAGCCTGTACTTAAGCTTTAATCTCAACAATCACAGCTGGGCCTGGGCTTTTATAGCTCTTATCCCCTTAATGGCGCTCTCAGAAAAGAGCGGGTCTCTGCTTTCAGCCTGCGGGCTGGGCCTGCTGGCCGGTTTCAGCTTTAATTTTATAGAACTCTTCTGGGTCACCAACTCTATCGCCGGCTTTACCAATCTGCCACAGGCCTTAGTCACCATCATTATGGGGCTGCTGGCGCTCTACATGGCGCTCTACATGGCGCTCTTTACCGGCCTCTGGCACTATCTAAGAAATGTATCCGCACTAAAATCACCTTTCGGGGGAGTTGTCAGCGCCCTGACGGCGGCCGCCGCCTGGATGCTGCTTGAAGATCTGCGCAGCTCTTTTCTTGGTGGCTTTCCGTGGCACCCTCTGGGCTTGACCCAGATCGACAACCACCTCTTAAACTGGCTACTGCCCTGGGGCAGTGTCCGACTGCTCTCCGGCTTGATCGTCCTCGCTAGTACCGGGCTCTATCTAAGCACCAACGCCCTTTTCAAAAAAGAGGCCAAAAACGCTATCTTTTATACTTTTTTTCTCCTTGGCCCAATCCTTGGCCTGGCCCTTTCAGCCGGCACCACTACTCCAACAAAGACGACCCCAAAAACTTCTGAGGCTCCCATCCCTACTAAAATTGTTATAATCCAGCCCAATATTCCGCAAAAAGAAAAATGGGTCCCGGAAAACCGGGAGAAAATCATTGAGAAGATGATCGCCATGACCAGACAAGGTTTGAACAGCAAACCCGACCTTGTCATCTGGCCGGAAGCGGCCCTGCCGCTTCTCCTTGAAAAAGAGACGGCCCTCTGTAACCGACTTCAGGAACTAGTCAGAAAAGAGCAGACCAGCTTGATGCTTG
Organism: Thermodesulfobacteriota bacterium; assembly: GCA_024762675.1. Lineage (GTDB taxonomy): Bacteria > Desulfobacterota > Anaeroferrophillalia > Anaeroferrophillales > Tharpellaceae > Tharpella. The sequence continues at coordinate 16,632 of JANTGZ010000019.1, forward strand.
GCGGACCGCGCTATATTACCGTACCCCTGAAAAACCAAGCTGAAGAGATGCAAAAAAGACTCTACAACTCCATTTTCCTATTTACCCCAGATAAGCCACTTCAAGTCTACAATAAAATTAAACTCGTCCCTTATGGTGAATTTACCCCATTAGCCAAGTTTTTCCCCTTCATCAGCAAAATTGTTCCCGGCCTCAGCTACTCACCTGGAGATAATATTCACAATTTCACTCTGAAAGAACTCAACATCTCCCCTTCAGTCTGCTTTGAAGGAGTCTTCCCGGCCTTTACCGCCCGTTTTTTTGGAGCTGGAGCCAATATTCTCATCAACCTGACCAACGACGCCTGGTTTGGCGACTCACCTGGCCCGCGCCAGCACCTTTTAAATATTCGCCTGAGGGCCTTGGAGAACCACTGCTATATCGTCCGCTGCGCCAATACCGGCATCTCTGCTATCATCAGCCCGCAAGGAGAGGTTGAGCAACACCTCCCATTAAACCAAGAGGGCCTGATCGAAGCTCTTGTCACACCCGGCAAAGAAGCAACTTTCTTTGCCCGCCACCCCGACCTGCCGACAACCGTAGCCGGGATTGTTCTTTTACTGCCTCTGATGATATTTTTTCGCCGGCGACAGTTAAAGCTTAAAGGCGTCTTGAAAAATTAGAATTTTTGTCTGAGTACAAGGCAGGCAAAAATTCTAAACACAGGAATACATTAAGTATTTCGAGGATTAAAATTTTTGCCTAACGCAGTAATCGGGCAAAAAGGCAATTTTTAGAGGTGCTCTTAAAGGCAACTCTTGACAGTTTGTTATGCTTTCGTCTAAGGTGCCGCGCCATGCTACTTATTGAATCCGTCGACAGACCGCCATCAGCGGCAGCCCTTTTTCTCAAGCTCTCGGAAAAACCGGTTCCGGCCTGGCTTGACGCTAATATTGATGCCAAAAATCTTGGTCGTTATTCCTTTATGGCGGCTGATCCTTTCCTGAAAATCACCGCCTACGGCCACCAGATCATAGAGGAAAACTGCCTGAGTAGGGAGAAAACGGAACACCGAAGCCCTTTCTTCCCTTTTCTCGACAATCTGCAAAAGCGCTGGCGAAGACCTAAAGAGAGCGGTTTTCTCCCCTTCGAAAGCGGCCTTATCGGTTATCTGGGCTATGAACTCGGCCATCAGGTCGAAGATTTTGCCCAAACGACAATCAACGACCTCAAGATGCCGGACGCCTTTTTCGCCGCTTACGACGCCCTGATCGCGATTGACCATCTGACTGACACAACCTGGCTTTTAGCCAGCGGCCTGCCGGAAAAATCCGAGAGCCCGACGGCCCGTATACGGGCCCGGCGGCGGCTTGATGAACTACGGGAAATTGTGGTTGCGGCCCGAAGGGATGAAACAAAATCGACATTCAGAAAAAAAACGAACCCAAAGAAAACTAAACAGACAACCTCGGGCGAAGACCGTCTTGAAGCAAATTTCAGTTACTCCTCATACCAGACAGCAATCAAAAAAATCCTGGACTATATAGCGGCCGGAGACATCTACCAGGTCAATCTCTCACAACGTTTCGCCACCCCTTTCAGTGGCAGCCACAGGGACTTCTATCTCCATTTCCGCAACTTAAGCCCAGCCCCTTTCGGGGCCTACATTGAATCTGGTGAACACTGCATCATGAGCAACTCGCCGGAACGCTACCTGCTCATCAACGGCGACTATATCGAGACCCGACCGATCAAAGGTACCCGGCCACGAGGCTCCACGGCTCAAAAGGATGCTGATCTCGGCCAAGAACTGCTATTAAGCCCAAAAGACCGGGCCGAACATATCATGATTGTCGATCTTGAACGTAACGATCTCGGCCGGGTCGCCGATTACGGCAGCGTCCATGTTCCCGAGATGCAGATTTTAGAAAGCTATGCCAATGTTCACCATATGGTCTCCACCGTAGCGGCCCGGATCCGGCCGGGGAAAAGCAGCAGTGACTGTCTTTACAACTCTTTTCCCGGCGGCTCAATCACAGGAGCCCCCAAGTTACGCTCGATGGAGATCATCGACGAACTCGAACCGACCTGCCGCGGCGTCTATACCGGTTCAATCGGCTATTTCGACTTTTCCGGCGATCTCGACTTCAATATCGCGATCCGAACCGCCATCGCCTGTAAAAACCATCTCTATTTCCAGGTCGGCGGCGGCATCGTTGCCGACTCCGACCCCAACGACGAATACCAGGAAACCCGCACCAAAGCGTCCGCCTTCCTTAAAGCCCTGATGACTTCGTGAAAAATCCACGACACCCTGTCTGCTGGCAATCAACCCAGACGCACTCCCGAATCAACTCATCACTCAGCTACGATGTCATTCAGACGCCAATCGTATTCATAGGCGGAGATTGTCTCTAACGATTCCAGTCGTTTTTGCAACTGCGCATCCGCATATTTTTTTAGGTGCTTAATTACAGCCTGATCATTCTCACCGAAATCACCGGCAAACCATTTATAGATACTGGAAACCACCAAGCTCTCGCCTTTAAAATGAAGACCCCGGGCATGATTAATAAAATCCCTGGCTCCCAGATCCAGAAGTCTTTCCAGATTTTTCACAGTATAAGCTTTAGGCTGCAGACTGGGACAACCGAGTGATGCGCAATTGACCGCATAATGAACCCGGGGATCACCCCATATGGGCCTTAATATACGATGTTCAATATCATCAAGGCTCAGTTTGTGACCCTCTACCTCAAACAAAGCCTTCTTCCAGGGCCCTTTAACAAACCAACCCGGGCTGATATTAATATCAAAAATACTTTTTACAGGGTAGTGATCAAGCACCACTTTAACCGTCAAGGCGTTATAAAGATTAATCCAAAAAGCTTTCTGTTGCGAACGGGTAAGGCTGGTTACCAAAACCCGGGACAAACTCTCGAGGTAATCATCAAGCCGTTTTTTATCATTCTGGCTGACCTTAGCGTAGGCCAAACGATTAATTCCATCCAGACTTTGCACCAAATTGAGATCAAGAAACTTCTGCCAAGACTGGTGGTCTACCTGTAGGGTAGAGGCCGAACCATGTGCCAGCCAAACCCGCCAAAGTTCAGCTTTTGGTGCCGCTTTGGCAATACTCACTGAAACCAGCAATAAAATCAACAAACCAAGCAGAAACTTTTTCATGATTTCTCCATAATTAACAGGCTTGCATTTTACCAACAGCAGCACTATATATTGACAAAATACGTCCTTTTTTTGATAAAAACCGGCAACATTGAACAAAACAATTTGCTTTACCTACAATTTGTAAAAAACGAGGGATTTCGTAATGGTAAAGAATTTTTCTCAATTTTCAAGTAAAATCCCCATCCTGATTATGCTGGTTTTTGCTCTCCTCGTAACGCCATCGATAACCAAAGCCGGTTTCTGGGATACCGATCCGGAAAAAGTAAATCTGGACGATGCCGTCAGCGACCTCTGTAAAACCCTGGCCGGCCAGGTCAACTTAAAGCTCCAACCGGTGTTTATAAGCACCAACGATTTTTTTGATGCTCACAGCGGCCTCAGCCTACCGTTAGCGGTGCAATTACGGGGCAAATTTATAACCGAGATGAAACGGCGGGGCGCCCGGGTTCTGTTGCCGGGAAGTGATGAAGATCAATACCTGATTCTCCAGGGAACCTGGCAAAAAGAGGGGAAATTTCTGGCCCTGGATCTTAAAATAATGGAGATCGGTAAGGATGGCCCCGAAGCCGTGGCTGCCGCCAGCAGCAAAATCCTCTTAACCCGGATAGATAAGACGGCTCTGATCGCCGACCTTGACTCCTGGGGACGTTACCTGGTGCGCAAGTTGGAAAGCCAGGTACGTGACCGTAAGCGCCAAAGCGTCTACTTGCGAAAGTTTAAACCCAAAGGAGAACTTCTGAGCCAACCGGATCTGGCCCTCTACCTTAATGACTGGATTCGTCCGGCCCTGGCTGAAAGCAATCTCTTTCGTGCTCTTGATCCACAGCAAGACCTTAAAAATCTCAATGTGGAACAGTTACGAACCCGGGGTTTACGCCAAAGTCGCGGTATCAGGCCGGATCTGAAAAGTGAAACTGACTTGACCGCCGACCTGTTACAATCCGACACTGAACTTTGGGGCAGTGCTTGGCGCAATCGTGACAAACTCGAAATCCGGGCTTCGATTCTAAACACCATCGGTCGCCAGGTTACAGCGGCTACGGTAGCAGTTCCCGACACCCTGTTTCCCAACTATCTGGTTACTACAAATGCTCCCAAAAAGATTGAAGCCGATGCCATTTCAATGCCTGCAGGCCATATTTGCAAAGGTGGCTTGAAGGTCGAGATCAGCACCAACCGCGGCGACAACCTTCCTCGTTACCGCCAGGGAGAGCAGATCCGTTTCCTGATCCGCATCAACCGGGACGCCTGGATCTATATATTTTACTTAAACCCGGACGGCTCAGCCCTTCTTCTCTACCCCCTCGACAACAAAAATCAACCTGATGCCAACTCGCTCCGCTTACAGGCCAACCGACTTTTAGTTCTGCCCGATGATGGCTGCCCTTACGATTTAAAAGTCAGCGAGCCTTTCGGCAACGACCAGGTAATGGTCATCGCCAGCGAAAAACGCATGCCTCTGCCGACAGAAGAATCACCCCGTTGGCAAAAATCAAATGAGCTGCTCGATGACTTACGCAACCAAATGCTCCGAGAAAACTGCGGTTATGCTGAAGCTAAAATTGAATTGATTACGAAACCACGCTGAATAGGATTCACTGTAAAAGTCTGAGATTTTTAGAGGCATATTTCTTCAGTTTCCGATTACTTGATTTTTCTACCTGGCGCAGAGTGGCGGCGTAACGTTTCTGTTTGGAATGGCCCAAAGTTTTACAAAACCAAGCCATAACATCGACATGGTGTCTATCCTTGAGATTGCGCTGATAGCCTTTTAAAAGTTCCTGATTGACAACATCGAGCAGAACTTTATTGGATGAATGGGAGCGGATAATTTTTTTCGCCGCATAACGCCGATCTTTAGTGTTAGACGACTTCAACATCTTGATATATTTCGTTATTTCTGGAGAGTGAGCCGGTTTTTTAACGGCCGGCGACTGCGGTTTAGCCACATGAGCCGCTTTTATCGGCTCCGGTGAGGCTTCCTTTTGGATCTCCGGTTCAGGTTTAATAGTGATCGGAGCGATTTTTTCCACTGCCTTTGCCGGTGGTGGTTGAACTGATGACGTTGCCATCTCCCGGTTTTTACTGTCGGCAGAGGGCTGAAAATGGAAACTGCCCATCAAGGAAGATGATTCCCAAGGTGTCTGCTGACCATCGGTATCATTGACCACACCAATCCGAACCTGTTTAAAGACCTCCTCAATACTAAGGTCAGAGCGTTCTATATTAGCCAGCAGATGCTTTGTATAAATGCCGTTACTGCCCTCCCCATCCGCCGCTACCGAACCCGGCGCCGTAGCGAAAGCCAATAAAGTTCCCCGAGGTGCATCGACTAAAGCCAGACCTTTAGAGACGCTCCGAAAACTCCGAGAAAAGGGGTTGTCACGACAGGCATCAAGAACAACGATATTGAGAGGGCAACGGGCATCCTCCATCTTGCTCAGCACCCTGCCTAAATCAAGGGCCTCAAACTCGACATCAGCTTCCGTCTCTAAAACTGCATCGACCGGAATCAGGTAGTTGCGACCTTTAACCTGAATGCCGTGCCCGGCATAGTAGAAAAGACCAACGTCGGCCTGACGCAGTTTACGACCAAAACTGTTCAACATAGTTACCATCGACCGGCGCCCGCCGTTTTCGACCAACTCGACCTCAAAATCGAGCCGCCGCAGCAGACGAGCCATGGCTTGAGCATCATTAACCGGATTTTTTAGCTGTGACTTCTCATATTCACTGTTCCCGATAACCACCGCCAGTCGCCGCTGATGAGCAACGGATGCACTCTTGCTGACCGCCTGAATCCCCCGCATACTGCGACTCTGGCCCTGACCGCTCGCCTCTCCTTGAGTATCATCGCCACAAGATGACAAAATCCCGATTCCAGGCAGCAAAAGAATCAAGATTACCCATACATACAATCTTCGGGCTCTTTTCATTTTATGATCCTCCCAGCGCAAACAAATCTACTCAAAATCCGACAGAAGCCGTCGAGCATTGTTGATGAAAATGTTCTCAAGGAGATCTTCCGACAAACCCAGATCTCCAATCTTCACAGCATTAGCAGCGACTCCCGGAACTCCGGGAAAATCGGTGCCGAAGAGAAAGCGGTGACTCAATTTCGCCATTTTGGGATAATAACTTAACAGTTTTTTAGGCGGCAACCCCGAGAGATCGATATAGACGTTTTCATGCCGCAGAACCATAAACTCGGCCTGAGGGTACCAAAAGTTGCGGCCGCCGTGACAAAGAATCAGATTTAAAGAGGGAAAATCTACCGCCACATCATCAAAATCATAGGGATCGGCATGACGCAGCCGAGTTCCGGGAAAAATCGAAGTACCGGCATGCAGCATGAGCGGCAAATTGCGATCCTGGCAGATTTCATAAACCGGATAGAGGCGTTGATCATTTACTCGATGTTGACAGTGCACCCCATGGATTTTCAAGCCCTTGACCCCGAGAGCCAGTTGACGTTCAAATTCAGCCACCGGATCGAGATGAATTTCTGGATTTAAAGCCCCGAAAGGAATGTACTGCGGATAGCGCTGATTAACGGCAATCGCCCTCTCAACCGGCATCACCCCGGCCGTATGCAGAGCGTACTCCGGCAACAAAACCCCACCGACAACCCCCTCATCAACTAAAACCTGATGAAAGGCATCAATATCAAGAGAACCATCCGGCGCATAAATCTTACCCGAGTAAGGACCAGTCTCCATCCAGAGGCGGCGGGCCTCCGATGACCATTCATCATAATGGCCAACATGAAGATGAAAGTCAAAAATTTTCCGCATACAGCAAATACCGATTTAGTTAAGGTTGTCTTAAAAAATTAGAACTTTTGTTTAAGTGCAAAGCTGGTGAAATTGGGAAAAAGGAAATTTTTCAAGGTAGCTTTAAGAATTAACCCAACTCTCAACATCTCTTATATAGATTTTGCCACAAGAAACGACAAATGGCAACTTAACATAATATTATTTCGGAAACAACGTATTGTGAGGAGAGGCGTTGCCTTGTGAGATCATCCATTTCAGGCAAAGAGAGCTCTGCCTCAAATCCGACAACTGCTATTTCCTCTATAGGCTTACAACAGGTGAACAGCGGTTGCTTTAAATGAAATGAAAAAGCCGTCATCGACTGCGAGCTCAAGGTCAAAGAAAGCGTGGTTGGTGATAACCGCCGTAAAGATAAGAGAATTTACCGCAAAATCGATTTCGTAGAAAAAACCGTGGCTGCGAATGGCGGCAACACTTCCGGCAAAGGAATTTTGGACACTGGAAACTAATGGTTCTTTGCTCAAGATCAGGTCTTCCGGACGAATGGCGACATAACCTTGTAAACCTTCGGCCTCTCTACCAACCTTAATCTCCAAGCCCGCAACTCGAGCCATTGAACCCGAAAATTCGACTTTGAAAAGATTTTTCATGCCGACAAAATCTGCAACCATGGTTGAGGTCGGCCGACAGAATATCTCTTCAATACCTCCTACCTGTTCAAGCTCTCCCTGATTCATAACGGCGGCCCGCTGGGCCAGTGAAAGGGCTTCGGAAAAATCATGGGTCACCATCAAGAAAGTGGCGCCACTCGCTTGATGCAGGGATTTCAGGTGGGCCCGCAAATCCTGGCGAAAATTGGGGTCAAGAGCGGAAAGGGGCTCGTCGAGCAACAAAATATCGGGACTCACGGCCAGAGCTCGGGCCAAGGCTACACGCTGCTGCTCACCGCCACTCAGGGTAGCGGGATAGCGTTGCAGAAGTGGGTTTAAATTTAATCGGCCAACGAGATCATCAATCGGTGCAGCCCCCTTTTCATGGAGATGAAAACGGAGACCGTATCGGATATTATCAAGCACTGTAAGGTGAGGAAAAAGGGCGTAATCCTGATAGACAATGCTGATGCCCCGCTTTTCCGGCGGCAGATTTGTGATCTTTCGATCATCAATGAAAATATCTCCCCCGGTAATCGGCACAAGACCAACCAGTGCTTCTAAAAGCACACTCTTTCCAGCTCCGGTGGGTCCCATCAGAGCAAAGAAATCACCGGGTTCCAGGGTCAGGTTGATATCTCGCAAATGAAATGAGCCAAGATCGACAACCAGGTTCTCTATTCTGATGGTCATCGCCGGCTCCCGATATTGATCTTTTTCGAGCTTCTGCCAACAAGCCTCAACGAGATAAAAAGTAACAGGCAGACGACTATCAGCCAGACTGCGACTGGCTGAGAATAACGCAAACCAAACGATTGAAAACGCTCGAACATCAGAACCGGAGCGATCATCGGGTGGTAGGCAATAATGACAACTGCACCGAACTCGCTGATCGCCCGGGCACAGCACATGATAATTCCGCTTAAGATCGAACGCCAGGCCAAGGGAAAAGTGATACCGATGAAGGTGGCAAACATCGAAGCACCGAGACTCCTGGAGACATGTTCGAGGCGGGGGGAAACCGAAGCAAAACCCTCCTTGGCCGCTTGCAGATAAAAAGGCAGACCGACAAAAGTCATGACCATGATAATGCCGGACGGACTGCCGACAATACGAATTCCCAACTCCTGCATGACTCGGCCGAGCCAGAAGTTTTTACCAACCAAGCCAAGCAGAGCAATACCGACCACCGGATGCGGAATCACAATCGGCAGGTCAACAATCGCCTCAACAATTTTTTTGCCGCGAAATTGGCTACGGGCCAGGAGGTAGGCCAGAGGGGTGCCGAAAACAAAGCAGATTAGGGCGGCACTGATACCCGTATAGAGACTGAGCCAGATCGAACGGTAGACATCAGGTTCACAAATCGTTTCCCACAGTGAGGCTAACGATGGCGCTGAGAGCATCCGCAGAAGCGGAACCGTGATGAAAACCAGAACAATAAAGCTGCTCGCCAGAGCGAACCAGAGAAAAGATTCTTTACGCACAAGCCTTAAACCAGCCGAGTCAAAGTTAAACAGATAATCTTATTGCACCACGAAGACGCAAAGGTCACGAAGTTTTAAAGCCCTTCTTCGTTCTCTTCGCGCCTTCGTGGTAAAGTAATATTTTGAATTAAAGTCAACTGCTAATTACTTAGATACCACAACTTTGGCTTGCAGGGCTACCGGTAGAGTTGCCAGGGCTCCCTGATTGGCCACGCGGGCCGGGACAATTGGCGGCTGGCCCATATCTTCCAAGATTTTCAGGCCACCTTCAGAATCAAGCATATAGTTCAAAAACATAATCGCCGCCGCCCGATTTGGCGCCTTATCAAGCAAAGTTACGCCGTAAGTGATCGACTTACCCCGTAAAACCATTTTTTCACTAGGGTTTTTACCACTCACTGCCACCTCAGCCTGCCTGTAAAAAGGATTAAGCTCGTAATTACTGAGATTGATCTCTTGCGGCAGGGTCAAGAACTTAAGCTGATGCTGTACTGCAATCGACCGATACTCCCAGGCATAGTCAAGTGCCCCGTTCTCCAGCATAGCGATCAGCTCAACCTCTTTGGGACGAATATTACGTAACGGCCGATTGGCCAACAGACGCTCATTGAGACCCGGCTTATGAAAAGCTTTTTCAGCTAACTGCAGCACCATCAGGGCCCGATAACCACAGGGATCAAGATTGGGGTCGGAATGTCCCCATGCAACACCCTCACGAGCCAGAATTTCGGTCCAACTTTGAGGAGTCAACTCCTTGACAAAAGCACTGGTGTCGCTGTAGCAAAGCACCATCTGATTGGTCGCAAAACGGATATTCCAAGAGGCATGATCCGGAATCAAAAGGTTATCAATTACTGTAAAATCCGCCGAAGCCATAATATCGCAAGGCTTGTGCAGATCGGTAATTTTGCGGGCACAATTACGACTGCCACTACTCTCACGTAAAATCTCTATATCGGGATGGGCAGCCTCAAAAGCCCTCTCCATGGCTGCCATCGGCACCGACAAGCTACCGGCATGAAAGATAGTCACCTGAGATCCGGCCCGGACAGCATCCGGAGTTAACCAAGCCACTCCCGACAGCAGTATAATCCCCAAGATAAGCTTGACAACGTAAATTCGATCTATTTTCATTTTATCTCTCCTGAACAGTTAATCCCGGCTTTTAAAATTTGTAGCGAACCCGGCAGGAACTTATGAATATATCCTCATCGCTGCTGCCGTCACGCTGGCCCTCTTCCCAAAAGTCCATCGCGTCACCGGCAAAGAGGTAACCGGCATTGATGGCAAATTCGAGGTTATCGTAAAGTTTATATTTCATCCAAACATTTACTTCAACTCCAACTTCATCCTCTTTTCTCTGCTTTCCAGCATCATCTCTATATTCAATGTTTTCCGCCGTCAACATATACATCGCCGCAGTCCCGAAGGATAGTTTTTTACTGGCTTTATAGTCAAAAGCCAGCTTATTCATGATAAAACCTTTATCGAGCAGGTAATTTTTTTCGGTGTAATAGTCATCCTCAGCGTACATTGCCTTAAAGATAGTCATGTTGGCTTTACAATCAATATCCACCGCCATAAAGGCATCAAAATCGCTGTCACCGCCATCATCGTCACCGGAAGCATACCAGAAAGTATAGGTGAATTTCATTTTATCCAGACGACAGCCGATATCAACATGGGCCAGCCAGGCACTGACATCGAAATCCTCATTGGCGACCCCTTTATTATAATCCCAGCCATTGTATGATTCTTTGAAGTTGGCATTGTCAATACTACCCACCTGATACATCAGGTCCCAAGAGACGAAAAGGTTTCCAAAATTGCCCTTGCCATCGGTGCCAATCGTCAAAAGATCAAGATCAAACTCGTTTTTTAGTTTTTTAACCTCATAATTCTGCGAAGTAATTGTCGCAAAACCGACCGGATCACTCTTATCGGAATCACCCTGAAAGTAGACCCCGAAAAGTCCGGCATTGATGTTTTTTGACGGCTTAAAATTAATTCTTCCGTAAAAAGCGTCCAGATCCTCAATATCATCGTCCGGGTCTTTACTTTCATCCCGGTAGGGCCGCAGCCAGGCAAACTTTAAAGTAACCGGGCCCACTGAAAAATCAGAGATCACCCCCATTATTGTTTCTGACCAAAGATATGAATTTACGGTAAAGGGCTGCAACCCCATGCGAATTCGAGCCTTATTATCAAGCCACGGCAACTGAAAGTCGGTATAGAGCCAGCGTGTCTCCACATTAATTCCATCTCCGGAATAACTCCCCCCAACCCCTCTTCCAACATCGCCAAGCTTGCCATACTCAAGAGAACCTGCCTCAAAAGCCCATACCCCTTTCACTTTACCGTCATTGCTGGACGCATTAAACCAGAGTCGATATTTGGCCTCGCCCCAGCTTTCTGAGGAGTTGCCGTCCCCAAGAACCCCTTTCTCACCATCCAGCCAGTCATTATGGTTGGTGTAGATCGTAAAGCGATTATTAAAATCACCTTTAATCTTGATCTCTGCCGCCAATACTGAACCCGACACCAGCACCAACAGTAAGATAATTGCGCTGATCACTATTTTCTTTATCACCATCCCCTCCTCTTATTTAAGATTAGATAAAAACTTCCGATAAAGGGGCGCCTTATACAAATATTTAAATATTTTTGCAACTATAAATGATATATAATTACTAATAATCTCTTATAACAACACATAATAACTAAATATTCAAGACAAATTCAAATTTTTTACAATGCAATTAGACAATTAAAACACGCTCCGAAAACCGGGATCTGCAACCCTGGATCTTATTCTTGCCAGCCTTGAAAAGCTCATGTATAAACAGAGTCATGTAAGCTTGACTAAAATAACACCAAGGGGAGTCTATTAATGGATGAGAAACAGCTGCTGACCACGAAAGAGATTGCAGCCTATCTGAAAATCAATGAAAAAAAGGTCTACCAGTTGATTCAGGAGGGGAGCATCCCCTGTACGAGGGTGGTTGGCAAATGGCTCTTTCCTTTAGGTCAGGTCAATCGCTGGATTGAAGAGCACACAGAGCTGAGCAAAAACATTCTCGTGGCCGGCAGTGACGACCCTCTTTTAATCAGCCTGATTGAAGAGTTTAACCAACTCCATTTTCCTCAATATCTTGCCTTTCATGCCTCGGTCGGCAGTCAGAATGGTCTGATTTCACTCAACCAAGGCAAAGCCCAGATTGCCGGAGTTCACCTTTTCCATCCCCCTTCCGGTGAATACAACCTTCCCTACATAAAAAAACATCTCGCCGGAAAGAAGTATCACACGGTTAATTTAGCGTACCGATGCCAGGGCTTGCTGGTCGCAAAAGGCAATCCCCTTAAAATCAATAAAATTGCTGATCTGGCCCGCAACAATTTTCGTTTCGCAAACCGCACCCCGGGCTCTGGAACCCGCTACCTCTTCGACTATCTGCTCGAGAAGGAGAGACTATCACCGAAAATGATTAACGGCTACGAGATCGAACTCAGCACCCATCTCGAGACCGCAACCGCAATCCTCAACGGAAACGCCGATGCCGGCATCGGCCTTGAATATACAGCTCACCTGCTTAAATTGGATTTTATTCCTCTGCTTGAGGAACGCTTTGATCTGGTGACCATGAAGGAGGGGTTTGTCGCACATCCCCTTAAAGATTTCTTTGCCTTTCTTGAACCTGAAAAGCTTACCTTAAAAACCGAAATCTACAACGGTTATGATTTTAGAGATTGTGGGAGTATTATTTCGTAACACGGACCCTAAATCTCTTGCCAGCTTCTCTTGAGAGTCGGCTTCCGCAGAGCTTTCTCTAAACGCCCAAGATACTCCCGTCGACTGATCTCTCGCACACCGAACTGCTCAAGATGCGGGGTTAAAAACTGGTTGTCGATAAAATGAAAATTGCTGCGCCGGGCAAAGGCGACCAGATCAACCAGGGCCGCCTTTGAGGCGTGATCAACCAGGGAGAACATCGATTCACCAAAAAAGCAGCGCCCCAACGAAACCCCATAAAGTCCACCAACAAGTTTTCCATCTTGCCAGGTTTCAAAAGAGTGGGCCAGACCGGCCCTGTGAAGATCAAGATAAGCTGCCGCCATCTCCGGGGTTATCCAGGTCCCTTTTTCATGGCGACGCGGGGTTTTGGCACAGCCGCTAACAACCTCGGCAAAAGCTCTATCCCGATGCATAATGAAATTTGCTTTTTTCAGATAGCGGAAGTTACGCCGTGAAAGATGAAATTCGTCAACAATAAGAACCGCCCGCGGATCGGGCGACCACCAAAGAATGGGATCACCAGGCGAGTACCAGGGAAAGATGCCTTCGGCATAGGCCCGTAAAAGGCGCTCCCTGGAGAGATCTCCCCCGACTGCAAGCAGACCATTTTCAGCATCAGCCAGATGGGCCGGCGGAAAAACCGGGCGCAGGTTAAGATGATAAACCGGCATAATTTACTCAAACCTTGTCGGATCAGTCGGCAGTGCGCAGTAACCCCGGTTATCTTTCGATTGGCACCGGCCACCCCCAAGATGTTTAGCCAGATATTCAAGATGCTCAACCCCGGTACCGCAACAACCCCCTAAGATCGGGATATTAAAGTCACGGTTCAGAGAGACCATGCGCTGGCCCCAGTCAGAAACCGTATCCGCTTTCAGGGTTACAGCCTCGTTCAGCTCTTGGTGATCGAGAGAGGAGGCATTCGCCTGAAAACCGAGCAGGCGCTCAAGCACCGCCGCGGGTTCCTGCTCGACCTTCAAAAATGAAGGATAAGCGCAGTTCACCATATAACCGAGCGGAGCTCTGTCAAGAACCCCATCAATCGTCGCCATCGCCTCGGTCAAAGTGTGACCATCGAGCATCACACCCTCACGATTAATCACAAAACTTACAATATATGGGATTTCGGTCGCCGCCATGGCCGCCGCCAGACCCACCGCCTCAGGCAGCGCCGGCAGGGTCTGGGCAATCAAAAAATCGACGCCGGCCACCGCCAGTTTTTGACTCTGCCAAGCATGAAAAGCTTGGGCTTCAAGCCGACTTAAACCTTGGTCGGGCAGATAGCAGTCATTTTTACAACTCATCAGGCCGCCGACCAAAATATTTTCGGAAAAATCTCCCCAGGCCGCCTGAATCTCCCTTATATAATTTACAGCATCAGCGTTAACATTACGCCTTTCACCAACCCTTTCCAGACGTTCCCGATTTGCCCGCCAGGTCGGCGTCGTCACCATAATCGGCACCGCAATCTTTCGGGCAACCGCAATAAACCGGTTAATCAAGCCGGCAATCAGCCGCCGACCCCGATCATCATAAATCAACAGCGCATTAACCAGCTCGGGATGCAGCTCAATCTCTAAAGACCGTTTCAAAGTCTCAATCACCGCCGCTTCCGCAAGGATAAAATCATTTTCTGCCAGAACTTTTCCTAAATCCACCTAAACCACCCGGGTACTGACAACCGGATCGAGGGCGGCAATAATTTTCCCCTCGTCAAAGACTGTAACTCTGCCGCTACTTTCCGAAACCACAACCGCTATCGCCTCGCTGTACATTGTAATACTCGCTGCAGCCCGATGCCGGGAACCCAGTCCTTTGAGCTGTCGGGTGACAGAGGTAACCGCATCAAGATGACGACCGGCGGCCTCTACAACCCCATTTCCAGAAATAATAAAAGCACCATCAAGCTGAGCCAGCTCCTTGACGCTTTCAACCACCTCGGAGGAGGTTATGCCCCGAACCTCTTCAGGGTAACCTTTGAAAGGGTTGAAAATGGCCTGATGCGACAATTTCATTACCTGCTCGACATTGCCGACAACAAATGTCGTACCGACAGATTTACCCTCTCTTCCCAGGGCCCCAATGTCAAGGGCGATATCAACCACGGCGATCACTGTCTGGTAAAACTTCTTCGACATCAGCGAGCGTGGGTCAAAAGGAAATTCATCACTCCAGGAGAGTCTCAGATCATGCACCGTAATGGTGTCGAGATGATCTTTTCCCCAAGGTCCCAATACACATACAACTTTACTGTCCGGTAGTATAACCTGCTCAAGAACCGCTTGCATAAAAGCGTATTTGATCCTGGAAAAACGGGACTGGTTTCCGTGCCAGGTACGAATGACCTTGCTCTTACTATTAAGAGAATCAGGGATCACCTGATCTTTGGGGAAGATAAGTACAACCCCTTCATCTGCAAACAGCTCAGTTGCCCTGTAGGCATTAAAAGATTGCTCACTGTTCAAAAAAAGAAAAACCTTATCACTGGCAGTTTCCCGGGCCAGACGCAAGGCATTGGCAATTAAAATATTTGCCTGTTTTCGATTTTCCATGATAAGTAACTCACTCTTTTCAAGTATCTGTGCACCCAGGATAAATCATCCCCAGGCTTCGCGAAGCGAAGGTCTGATATTACATTAGCAGAAGTCCAGATTATTGCCAAGAGCATAAGTGAGCGACTGATTCTTAGATTCAGATCGCGTTGAGAGCTACAATAACAACCCTGAAAATGAGGTCAAAAAAATGAAAATAATAGGTGTATCGGCAAGTCCGAGAAAAAACCAGTCTACTGCATTTGCCCTGGCACAATGTCTTGACGAGGTAAAGCTGACGGCAAGCGCTTCAGGAATTGTCGTTGATATTGAAACGATCGATCTTGCCGGTTTGAAAATTAATGGCTGCATCTCTTGTGACGCATGCAAAAAAGGTCTGCTCTGCAGTCAGAGTGACGACTTCAAACTGCTGATCCCCAAGCTTGCCGACCCCGAAATTTCAGGAATCATTGTCGCCAGTCCGGTATATATGGGTTGCATGTCATGCCAGGCCAAGGCCTTCATCGACCGCTCTGTTCTTTTCAGGCGCAACGGGTTCAGGTTCAGAAACCTCCTCGGCGGCGCACTGGCCGTGGGTGGCTCCCGCAACGGCGGCCAGGAGTTGACCATCCAGGCAATTCATGCCGGCATGATGATTCATGATATGATAATCATCGGCGATGGCGATCATTTTGGCGGCATCGCCTGGGGCAAACATCCCGATGGCCATACAGCCGACACAACCGGCATCACCACCGCCCGCAACCTCGGCCGCCGCATGGTTGAAGTTGCACAGATGCTGACAAAGGAAAAGGATTAATTTATGATACACGTAATTGCATCCATTCAAGTAAAAGAAGGCAAAACGTCCCAGTTCATGGAGATATTCAAGGCTAATATCCCGAATGTGTTACAGGAAAAAGGTTGCGTTGAATATGTGCCGACAATTGACTTGCCTTCCGGC
>JANTGZ010000020.1 GCA_024762675.1 Thermodesulfobacteriota bacterium
GCGGTTGAAATTATGGAGAGGGCGATTGAACAGGCCCGAGAGAGAAATCTTCTAGGGGCTGATATCCTGGGTAGCGATTTCTCAATCGAAGTTTCTGTTTTTCAAGGTTCCGGTGCTTTTGTTTGTGGCGAAGAGACCGCTTTGATTGAATCCCTTTCCGGTAACCGGGGTATGCCCCAGCCGCGGCCTCCCTATCCGGCGGTTGCCGGTCTAGATGATCTTCCGACGATCATAAATAATGTCAAAACCCTCTCAACGGTGCCGTCGATAATTCGCAATGGTCATCAGTGGTTTCGTTCCATCGGCACTGAAGATAGTCCCGGAACTGCAATCTTTTCGGTGGTTGGCGAGGTTGAATATCCGGGCCTGGTTGAGGTCCCTATGGGGGTCACGCTTGAACATCTGGTGGTTGACGTTTGTGGTGGAGTCAAGGATGGTAAAGAGCTCAAAGCTGTGCAGATCGGCGGCCCTTCGGGAGGTTGTTTGCCGGCTTCCCTGATGGAGACTGCGATCGATTTTGACTCTTTAAAAAAGGTTGGTGCGATGATGGGCTCCGGCGGCCTGGTAGTTATGAATGAGGACACCTGTATGGTCGAGGTGGCGCGCTATTTTACCGATTTTACGCAAGGTGAATCATGTGGTAAATGTACCTTCTGCCGGATTGGTACCCGTCACTTGCGTGATATCCTTAAGTCGATTACGGTGGGCGAAGGATGCATGGAGGAGTTGGCCGATCTGGAAGAGATCAGCGAAGCTGTGATTAAGGGTTCGCTCTGCAGTCTAGGTAAGACCGCTCCCAATCCGGTCTTGACAACCTTGCGTTTTTTTCGTGATGAGTATGTGGCTCATATAGAAGAAAAACGCTGTCCGGCGAAAATGTGTCGCCCTTTGATCGCTTTCTATATCGATCTGGAACCGTGTGCCCGGGGTTGTGATGCTTGTGTAGCCTGTTGCCCGACCGATGCGATCTTTACGACCAGTAATCGTAAAAAAGCGATCGATCAGGAAAAATGTGTCAAGTGTGGTGAGTGTGTCTACTCCTGTCCCCCCGAATACGATGCGGTCCGGCGTGTCTCCCCGCCGGAGATGATTCCCGATCAGGGTATAGAGCCTCTGACGGAAAAAGAAGAGAGTGAAGCATGAGTGACAATTTGATAAATATAACGGTAGACGGTCAAAAAATTACAGCTCCTGCCGGTGCCTTACTCCTGCCGGTCTGCTTGGAAAACGATATCTATATCCCCAATCTCTGTTTTATTGAAGGTATGGATGACCCTCCGGCCTCCTGTCGTCTCTGTATGGTGGAGATCGAAGGTGAAAACGAGCCCGTGGCTTCCTGTCGCTGCCGGATTAGCGAGGGGATGGTGGTTAAGACCAATAGTGATGAGATCCTGCGTCTGCGTCAGGTTGCCTTTCGCCTGCTGGTTTCGACTAATGATGGTCGCTGTAAATTCTGTATTGCCAATCATAGCTGTGATCTTCAGAAGATCGGCAAATTTCTCCATCAGCCTTTGCGTACCAAACGATTGCGCCATATCGATCGCGACTATCCTGAACTCATAGATGAGCACCCTTTCATCGTCTATGAACCCAAAAAATGTGTTTTATGTGGTCGCTGTGTTTATGTCTGCGGACAGCTTGAGAAAGGTTACAAGCTTGATTTCGCCAATCGCGGAATGGATACTATTGTCTCCTTTTTCGGCAGTGATCTGGATCCCGCCAGTCAGGATTGTAAAACATGTCTGGCTTGTACTGAAGTCTGTCCGGTTGGGGCTCTGAGTAGCAAAGTCAAGTGGCAGAGTTTTATCGCTGAAGTAAAAATCAAGGAGAAGAAATAGGATTTCCCATTGAATTTTCTCGCCTATCGGACTACCGGGCTGGCCTTAAAAATCCTGACTGCCTTTTTCAAAGCCCGGATTACCCTTCATGATGAGAAAGATCTGCCGCCCGGTGGCTCAATCTTCGTCATCAACCATTTTACCCGTTTAGAGACCCTGCTGCTTCCCTATCATATCTCGAAACTTCTCGATAAACCGGTCTGGTCTCTGGCCTCCCCTGAACTTTTTGGTGGGCTCATGGGACGCTATCTGGAACAGGTTGGCGCGGTTTCAGTCGGTGATCCTGAGCGGGATAAGCTGATTATCAAGAGTCTGGTTGGTGAAAACGCGGCCTGGATTGTCTTTCCTGAAGGGCGCATGGTGAAAAATCGTAAGGTTATAGATCGTGGCAGCTTTATGATTACGTCCGAAAGTGGTAAACATCCCCCACGCACCGGGGCTGCGGCCTTAGCCTGGCGAGCCGAAATTCTGCGCCGACGTCTCATCGCTACCAAGGATTCGGAACCGGAAAGTTTTGCCGCTTTAGCAGCTTTGTTCGACCTTCCCCCGGAAACCACTGTTACTGAGAGTCTTAGTCTTGTTCCGGTCAATGTTTCCTATTATCCACTACATTTCACAGATACAATCTTAAGTCGTTTCTCAGCTATGTTGGAGGATAAGCTATCTCCGAGAATGATTGAGGAGGTGATGGTTGAGAGCTCAATGCTGCTGGCCGGGGTTGATATAGACATTCGTTTTGGTAAAACCCTGCCGGTTGCTCCAGCGGTGGAAAAATTTTTTGGGGCAAAGGTACCCGATTTTGTCGATAATAAAAAGAGCCGACGAGCCCTAAAAAGACTGACCCACGACTCCATGGCGACTATCTATGGGCTGACGACCGTCAACCTTGATCATCTTCTTGCCGCTCTTCTTTACAAAACCCCCGGCCGCAGTTTTGTTGAGATAGATCTTCGGCGCCGGGCATTTCTGGCCGCAACTTCTGATGCCCGGGCCCTTGGTATTTTTCGTCATCAGGGCCTGGAAAATTCACAAGTTGATCTTTTACTGGAAAAAGATGATGGTCGAATTTCCGACCTGCTGGAGCTGGCTCGGGAAAAAGGTTTTTTGCAGGTTTCAGGGGAGAGTGACGCAAAAGCTGTAAAAACTGAATTGCGGCTGCGTTTCCTGGAACCAAAAAAAGAGTGCAGTGGTGACTCCTTCCACCGAATCAGGATTGATAACCCTTTTCTCGTAATGGCTAATGCGATTGAGCCGCTGCCGGCTTTGCAGCAGCTTTTGCGATGTCTCTCCTGGACTCCGGCCTGGTATTTGCGACGCCTTACCGCCAAGCGCCTTTTAGAGCTAATGAGGCAAGCATACATCAAGGATCGAAAACCATTTCAAAAAGATCCGGAACTCTGTCCACTCTCTTACGGGACCTCCTATCTGGTAAAACGCCGGGCTCAGGTCGGAATCGTTCTGGTTCATGACTGGTTGACGACTCCGCAGAGCCTGAAAGGGTTGGCCGATTTTTTTGGGCGACGAGGTTTCCTGGTTCTGGTGCCGCGTCTACCGGGTCATGGGACGGTTGCAGCAGATCTTGAAGAAAGGGACTTTGGACAGTGGCAGACAGCTGTCGATGAAGCTTATGCGTATGTTGACTGCTTATGTCGTAAAGTTGTTGTCTGTGGGGTTGGCAGCTCTGTTTCTCTGGCTTTATCACTGGCGGCTCGCGGCCATGAGATGTTGGCTCTGCTTGCACTATTCCCCTCTTTTGGAAGCATTCCACAACCCTCATCGGAACCTCTGGTTGAGGGATTGGAGGAGGATGGTGAATCGTGTCCGATTAACCCTTCTGAGACCGTTTTTACCTATCAAAGCTGTCCCGCTTCCTCACGGCGGCAAATTAAAAAAATGCTGCTTCAAGCTGTGAAAAATCTTCCCTTGGTCGAGACTCCTCTACTTATGTTACAGGCCGATTCCGCCAGTAAAGCTGATCGGCAAAGCGCCCATAAATATTTCGATAAACTGGCCAGCCGGGAGAAGGAGCTTCTGTTACTGCCCTCGGATGAGCTTGATTCTCTGATTTTAGGCTGCAGTCATGGTGCTCGGGCACTGGTCGATTTTGTTTCACGCTGTTCGCATTGACAGCTTTTCGCCATCTTCCGAGTCCTCTGATATTCCGTTGCAATAGATTGTTTTGCCATGTATAATATTTAGCTGTTTGGAATGAGGGGAAGTTCCTCAGTTTGTTTGTCAGCGTCTTTCAATTGATTATTTTTACAGATGAAAATGTAATCTAAGGAATTTTCTATGCCGGTTTTGGTCTTAATGCGTCATGGTGAATCACTTTGGAATCTAGAGAACCGTTTCACCGGTTCTATTGATGTTCCGCTTACTGCGAGAGGACGGAGCGAGGCTGCAAAAGCCGCTTTGAAGTGTTCGGGGCTAAAGTTTGATATTGCGTATTGCTCAACCCTTTCCCGGGCTCAAGATACGGCGGCGCTCTTTCTTGAAGAGCTTGGGTCTGATCCTCCGCTGATTTCAGAACCCTCTCTGATCGAGAAAAATTACGGTATTCTTCAGGGTCTGAATAAAGATCTAGTAAGAGCTGAATATGGCGATGAAGTTTACAACCTCTGGCATCGCAGTTATGATATAGGCCCGCCCGGGGGGGAGAGCCTTTATGAGCTCGGTCTCAGGGTAAATCCTTTTTTCAAGCAGGTGGTAAGTGAAGACCTTCGTCTTGGTAAAAATGTTTTGCTGGTCGCTCATGGCAATGTCATTCGTTCGTTGGTTATGCTGGTCGAAAAGCTGAATCCTCTTGAAGTTGAAAAAATCGAAGTGGGCACAGCAGACCCTTTGAAATATATCCTCGATGAGAACTTTGAAGCTACAGCGGATAGCGGCAAACATTGCTTCGCCCTCTGTAATCGGGGACAGAACTAAAGGTCTGTCCCCACATCGAGACAATTCGAGGACGGAACCTGAATAGCGTTGCAAGAAGTGATTTGATGATGGAAAAACGTTTACAAATAGTTGTTAGTGGTCGGGTTCAGGGGGTCTGGTATCGGGCCTCAACCCGTTCTCAGGCCCAAAGCTTAGGTTTGCTCGGTAAGGTTTGGAACCGTTCCGACGGTCGGGTGGAGATCGTTGCGGAAGGCCTGGAAGGGGCCTTGCAAAAGCTTTTGGCCTGGTGCTTAGAGGGCCCCCCGAGGGCCCGGGTTGACAGCCTTGAAAAGCGTTGGTCTTCGGCCACAGGGGAATTTGATGAGTTTAATATTACATGACTGAATTACCTGACTCTGAATTTCCCGAAACAAATGATCTTCAGTTGCTTAAGGAGGGTTGTGGACAGGAACCAGAGAAGTATCTCCATCCTGATGTTGTCAACTATATAAGTCAGGAGATTGTTGCGGCCGGCGGCAATGAAGTTTTCTTTCGGGGTCGTTGTGAGGCCGCAAAAGTGGTTCAGGCAAAGGTTTTGGCCCGTGGCAATCAGGGCATGACACCGGCTTTAACCGGGCAGCTTAAAGCCGGTGAAGTTGTCATTCATAACCACCCCTCAAGCATTCTCACACCTTCTGATGCCGATTTAAGAGTAGCCTCCATTTTGGGCTCTGAAGATATCGCCTTTCTCATCGTCGATAACCCGGTGACCCGGGTCTATGCCGTAGTCGAACCGGTTGAGCGGGTCGTTGTTGAACCTCTGCCAGCAGATTTAATCGAGAAATATTTCTTTTCTGAAGGAACTCTGGCCAAGGTCCTGCCCAGTTTTGAATTCAGGTCGGAACAGGCCGATCTTGGCCGGGCCGTGGTTGAAGCATTCAACCATGAAAGTTTTCTTTTGGCCGAAGCCGGGACCGGGGTTGGAAAGAGTCTCGCCTATCTGATTCCGGCGGCGCTCTGGGCTGTCCGCCATAAACAGCGGGTGGTGATCTCAACCAATACGATAAATCTCCAGGAACAACTTCTTCATAAAGATCTACCACTCTTGACTGAACATCTGGGGTTACCGGTAAAGGCGGCTTTGATCAAGGGGCGTAGCAACTACTTGTGTCGGCGTCGTGCTAAAGAGCTGGCAGAAGAGTTGTTGCTGGATGCCCAGTCACTTGATGATGAACTTAAAGCCCTGGTTGCCTGGGCCCAATCTACGGGCGATGGCAGTCGGGCGGATTTTCCCTCCCTGCCCAGTGCCGCCGCCTGGGAGATGGTTTCCAGCGAAGCTGACGCTTGCCTGGCTTCTCGCTGTCTTGAGTTTGGCCATTGCTTTTTTTACAAAGCCCGCCGCGAGGCTGCTCGGGCGCAACTGTTGGTGGTTAATCATCATCTTTTGATGGCCGATCTGCAGTTTCCTGCCGATTTCGGGGTGCTGCCCCGTTATGAAGCGTTGGTTTTGGATGAAGTTCACCATCTTGAAGAGGCGGCGACCGGTTATCTGGGTGAAAATGTGTCACAGATCGGGTTGCTGATGCTGCTAAATCGTCTGGCTCATCAACGGCGTCCGGAGTTGGGTCTGTTGCGGCGTTTAAGGCGGCGTCTCGGACAGGGACCGCCGGGTTCTAGAGAAGGTTCTTCCGGGGCACAAAATAAGGTTCGAAACGATTTCTTTGCTACTCTGGCGGTCCAGGTTGATGGTGAAGCTGAACCCGCCGTTCTGATGCTTCTGCAAGACCTTGGTGCTCACTTTGAGGCTTGGCGAGATATTCTGGCTAAAGATTTTGTCTCAGATGATGAAGTTACCGAGGGTTCTTTTAAATTACGGGTTACCGACAAGGAGCGCAGCAGCCAAAGCTGGAGGCTGACTCTGGGCGACAAGGTTGAGGGTTTTATTGAAGAGGCGCAAACCGTGATCAAGGCCCTTCTGGTGTTGGCGCGTAACCTTGAGAAAGGTTTGCAGGAGAATCTTTTGCCGGAGGATTTTTTTACAGCCTGGTTCGGAGAGTTTAAGGCAGCGATCGGCCGTTTGCAGAGTCAGGTCGATTTTATCGGGCGTTTTTTTCTCAAAATGAATGGCCGCTCTGAAACTATAGCCTGGATTGAGGCGGTCGCCGGTCGCCGGCGTAATTTTAAACTGGTTGTGGCCCCGCTTGAGGTTGGCTCTCTGCTTGAAGAGATGCTCTATAAACGGCTGCAGACCTTGGTTATGGTGTCGGCGACGATTGCAGTTGAGCGCTCGTTTGATTTTTTTATTGGCCGGGTCGGGCTTAAGGAGCGCAGCCTTAGTGGAAGTTTGCGTTCGCTGATCCTGGCCAGCCCCTTCGATTATCGCCGTAACACATTGATCATGGTTCCCCATGATCTGCCCTTGCCTAATGAGGCCTCCTATATCTCCTCTCTGGGACTTTTTCTGGACACCCTGATCGCCCGTGTCGGCGGTCGTTCGCTGGTGCTTTTCACTTCATACCGGGCTATGAAACAGGCCGCTGCGATTTGCCGCGACTCTTTGCAGAGACGCGGGGTTCGGCTGCTTATTCAAGGTGAAGGGCAGCGTCAATGGCTGCTTAATGAGTTGAAGAATAACTATAATACAGCCCTGTTTGCAACCGACAGCTTTTGGGAGGGGGTTGATGTCAAAGGTCGAGCGTTGGAGTGTCTGGTGATTGTCCGTCTCCCTTTCAAGGTGCCCAGTGAGCCGGTGTTGATGGCTCGGCTTGAGTATATCGCCGCCTGTGGCGGTAATCCCTTCTATGATTATAGTCTGCCGCAAACAGCGTTAAAGTTAAAACAGGGGGTCGGTCGCTTGATCCGAAGCCGTGAAGATCGCGGCATTGTCATTATTTGTGATCGTCGTTTGGTTGAAAAGTCGTATGGTGCTCGTTTGCGCTCGGTTTTGCCGGATGCTGAACTCCTGGTACTTCCCGGAGGTGAGGTGGTCAGCCGGGCCGCGGCTTTTATATAGTTGCCAGTTGTCAGTTGTCAGTGAAATCTTAACGGCTGTCTACTATTTTGGCTTCGCTTATTCCAGGATGTCATTTCTGTGAAGCTCTCCACCCTCATCAATTAGTAAAAACACTTAACAAAAACTTGACATTGGTGTGGACTCATCGTATTTGTTTGATGTTGGGTTGATGATATAGTTTAGTTTTTTAAATTCGGCGGGATTATCTGTATGGAGGGACACCCTTTTAGGCAGTCATTGCTCTTTGGCAGCACTGTGGTTGCGGCCATTATACTTCTTTTAAATTTTGTGTTTATGGCATTTCAACTGCGTCAGAGTGATATCGCTGCCAGCCAGTCAATTTTGGCTCAGAGGATATTGTTATGCGCTAGTGGGGAAAATTGTTTTAAAAGAGTAAAGACCCAGAAGTCGCCCCCTGAAGTATCTGAAAAATGTGGTTTTTGCGAGTCGAGGATGTTGGATGGGTTGCGCTTGCTTGTCGAGGGAGGGGTAGTTGCCGGCGAAGATGTTCCAGGAATCGAAAATCATGAAATTATTATTTTGTTGAATTCGATGATCAGTCTCTGGCAGGCTCGGGAAAACATCCAACCAGAAACCCCGCCCCACCTCTCGTTGGAGCTTCTTTTTCGTCAGAAAGCGCAGTCTCTTTCTGATGCTCTTGCTTTTCGGGTAATGGCTATCGGAACCCGGGTCTGGGTCGCCTTTTGGCTTATGCTCGTATTGGCTGCATTTTTGCTGTTTTCCGGTCTTAGCTTACGCCGTATCTTTCATACCAGAGAGAGGGACTACCTTCGTGACAAATATTCTCTTGTCCTTGGCAATCAGCTTTTGACGGGTTTTCCCGAAGCGATCATTCTCCTTGATAAATCTCTCTCTCTGCAATTTGTCAATCGTTTTGCAGAGAGGTATTTCGGGTGCTTGTCCAACTTTTCACAGGGGCTTAACTTCGGGCATTTTTGTCAGGATCAATCTGTTCTGGGACGTTTGCGGGGGTCTTTGCGAGAGGTCGCACAGAGTTCTCCGGAAAAAGTTTTTGCGGAACCTGATGAGGTTTCGCTATCGCTTGAAGACGGTCGGAAATGTTTAGTGGTAATCCAATGGTATCAACTTTATCTAGTCGAGCAGAACTATCTTTTAGGGGTGATTTATAATCCTGAGGAGGATCGCCGTAAAGAACTCAATATCGAAATTGCACAAGGACAGTTAAGAGAGCTTTCAAATAACCTTTTCAAGGCCCAGGATGATGAAAGAAGGCATTTGGCCGATGAACTTCATGATGGCTTATGTCAATCACTGGCGGTTTTGAAAATGCAGGTTTCCGGCGTTGAGCGGCGTATAGAGACGGTCGAAGTTAAGGAGGAGTGTCGTAAGGCGCGTCAGTTTATTGCCCAGATTATTGAGGATGTCAGGCGTCTTTCACATGATTTGAGCCCGGTGATTCTGGATGATTTGGGTTTAAGTGATGCTCTATCCCATTTGGTAAATAATTTTACGGCTTTGCAAAATCTTAAGGCATCGGTCGCAGTGCCGGATATCGATGACTTTTTTTCTAGAGAGGCAGCGCGTAATATCTATCGCATAGCTCAGGAAGCAATTAACAATGTCGGCAAACATGCCAAGGCCTCACTGGTAGTGCTGGAGGCTGAAATTCTTAGTGATGCAGTTCGTTTTTCGATTAAAGATGATGGTGTGGGTTTTGATGCTGATGCTATGAAACGAGGTCGGCCCGGAACTGGCTTGGGGCTGGCAAGCATGGCCGAGCGGGTTCGCCTTTTAAAGGGTGATTTTGTCATTGTCAGTAAACCGAATAAGGGATGCGAGGTTAAGTTTACACTTCCGAAAAAATAGTCTTGATTTGCTTGTAAAAAGGATTGTTTTCTGATATTATTATCAGTCTGTATTGATGAGATTGATCATCACACTATTATATTGCCATTGGCGCAAAACAATAAAACTTGTAAAATTAAGGAGTTAACAGATGTTTAGAGACGATGGTATCTGTAAAATAGTGCTGGCTGATGACCATGCAATGTTGCGTCAGGGGATTAAGAAAATTATTGAAGAAGAAGATAACCTCGAGGTTGTAGGCGAGGTCAACGATGGTTTAGAGCTCATCGATTTTCTCAATAATAACCGAGCTAACTTAGTTCTGCTTGATATCTCGATGCCCAATGTCCGCGGTATTGAAGCGATCACCGAGGTGCGTCGAGCCCAGCCCGGGGTGAAAGTTCTTATGTTGACAATGCATAATAACAAAGAGTATCTCTATGCGGCAATCTCGGCGGGGGCTGATGGTTATCTGCTTAAAGAGAACAGTGATGATGAGCTTTTATCAGCTATTGATCAGGTAATGCTCGGCGAGACCTACATCTCCTCGACTCTGGCGGCTGATTTTTCCGAAGACTTAATGAAGTTTTATCGGAAAAACAAAAAACTGCCTTTCGAGCATCTCACCAATCGTGAGCGGGAAGTCTTGAAAATGGTTGCCGAAGGAAACACTAGTCGTGAAATTGGTGATCTTCTTTATATCAGTCTGCGGACGGTAGAGCATCACCGGGCTAATATCATGCGCAAGATGAAATTTCGTTCAGTTGCCGATCTTATCAAATACGCCCTTGATAAAGGTTTTGTTTGAGATACCTGTTTTTTTAGACCTTGATTTTTTCAGAGGGCACTCCTAAAAAGAGTGCCCTCTGTTGTGTTAAAAGCCTGTAGAGTTATTTAAAAAGGAGAGTTTGAAAAATGAGTTCCAAAATTGATCCATTTGCTGAATTACCCTGTATGGTTGCTGACCCCGGATTAGCTGATTGGGGTCGGAAAGAGATTGAAATAGCAGAGCATGAAATGCCGGGTCTGATGGCGATCAGGGAGAAATACGAAGCTTTAAAACCGTTGCAAGGGGCCAGGGTTATGGGGTCGTTACATATGACAATCCAGACGGCGGTTCTGATTGAGACCCTGACGGCTTTAGGTGCTGATGTACGTTGGGCATCCTGCAATATCTTTTCGACTCAGGATCATGCGGCAGCTGCAATCGCGGCTACCGGAGTACCTGTTTTTGCTTGGAAGGGTGAAACCCTGGAGGAGTATTGGGCTTGCACCTATCAGGCTCTCTCCTTTCCCGGAGGCAAGGGGCCCGATTTGATTGTAGATGATGGTGGAGATGCAACCATGATGCTCCATTTTGGGGCCCGGGCGGAGGCTGACCCGACGATTCTGGAGGCTGAATACGAGTCTGAAGATGAGATCGAATTAGTTGCCTTGTTGCGGGAGATAAACAGTCGAAAAGCCGGTGATTTTACAGGGTGGGTCAAAAACTGTAAAGGTGCTTCCGAGGAGACCACGACTGGTGTTCATCGTCTCTATCATATGATGGAGAAGGGGGAACTTAAATTTCCGGCATTTAATGTTAACGATTCAGTGACCAAATCAAAATTCGACAATCTTTACGGTTGTCGTGAATCCTTGGCTGACGGTATCAAGCGGGCTACCGATGTGATGGTTGCCGGCAAAAATGTGGTGATCTGTGGTTACGGCGATGTCGGTAAAGGCTGCGCCCAGTCGATGCGCGGTTTTGGCGCCCGAGTTCTGGTTACCGAGATTGATCCGATCTGTGCCCTGCAGGCTCTTATGGAGGGGTTTGAAGTGACTACGGTTGAGGATGCTTTGCCAGAAGGTGATATCTATGTGACGACAACCGGAAACCGGGATGTGATTACGGCCGAGCATATGGCAGGTATGAAAAACCAGGCGATTGTTTGTAATATCGGTCACTTTGATAGTGAAATTCAGATTGCGCGTCTTAATCAATGGCCGAAAGTGGTGAAAGAGGAGATTAAGCCTCAGGTTGATCGCTACACCTTCACCGATGGCCGGCAGATCTTTGTTCTGGCTGAGGGCCGCCTTGTTAACCTGGGTTGTGCTACCGGGCACCCTTCATTCGTTATGTCGGCTTCCTTTGCTAATCAGACACTGGCTCAGCTTGATCTCTGGAAGAACAACTATGAGGTCGGTGTCTACCGCCTGCCAAAGACTCTTGATGAAGAGGTTGCCCGTTATCATAGTGAAAAGTTGGGTGCGAAATTGACGGTTATGAGTGAGCAGCAGGCTGAATATATGGGGATTCCGGTTGCCGGGCCCTACAAGCCTGAGCATTATCGTTATTAAATTGCAGATTAATATCACAAAAAGGGGCGATGAATTCGACACATGAAACATGTTCCGAATTCATCGCCCCTGATTTTTGCTTTTTCATGGTCGGGATGAGAGGATTTGAACCTCCGACCCCTGCGTCCCGAACGCAGTGCTCTACCGGGCTGAGCCACATCCCGAATGAAAATGTTGGGCTCGCTTTTAAATGATTGGGCTTGTAAAGTCAAGGGGAAAATGGCTATTGCAGGTTCCAGAAAGGGCTTGACTCTTTCCCTCCAAAGATGGCAAAAGGCCTGACTGGTTTTGAAAATATTAGAAAATGTACTTCTCTAAAATGATAAATGGATACGTAAAGGTTTTACGACACCATCAAAAGGATTGATTAAATGGGTAAAAAATATAGTAGCTCATTAGCCGCCGCCTATCGCAGTCATGTTTGTGGTGCCTTGCGGTCGGCTGATATTGGTTGTCGAGTGAAATTGTCGGGTTGGGTTCAGAATTGGCGTGATCATGGTGGGGTGGTTTTTATCGATCTGCGTGATCGTTATGGTTTGACCCAGGTTGTTTTTAACCCTGAAAATGCGCCCGAGGCTCATGCCACCGCCCATACCCTGCGGGGCGAGTTTGTTCTACAAGTCGAGGGTGAGGTTATCAATCGTCCGGAAGGAACCGTGAATCCCAATATGGCTACCGGTGAGATTGAAGTCTTGGTTGATCAGGTGAAGCTCTTGAATAGAGCCCAGACCACCCCCTTTATGATCGACGAAACTAGTGAGATTGGTGAAAATATCAGGCTCCAGTACCGCTACCTTGACTTGCGCCGTCAACCTATGCAGGAGGCTCTTATCGCCCGGCATAAAGTGACCAAGGTTGTGCGTGACTATCTTGATGGAAAGGACTTTCTTGAGATAGAGACGCCGATGCTGACCAAAAGTACCCCGGAAGGAGCGCGCGACTATCTGGTTCCGAGCCGCACTAATCCCGGCTCTTTCTTTGCTTTGCCGCAGTCACCGCAGCTCTTTAAGCAGTTGTTGATGGTCTCCGGTTTTGATCGCTATTTTCAGATTGTCAAATGTTTTCGGGATGAAGATTTGCGGGCTGATCGCCAGCCGGAATTTACGCAGATCGACATGGAGTTCTCTTTTGTTGAGCGCGATGATATAATCTCCCTGGTTGAAGGGATGATAGCCGCTATCTTCAAAGAGCTTAAAGGGCTTGATACTGAGTTGCCCTTTTCCCGCTTGTCCTATGCTGAAGCCCTAGAAAAATATGGTCTTGATGCTCCCGATATCCGGTTTTCCATGCACTTGGTTGACCTTTGCGGGGTTTTTGCCGGGACTGAGTTTAAAGTATTTCGTTCAGTCCTCGATAAAAAAGGTATTATCAAAGGGCTCAATCTTAAAGGTGGGGCCCGCCTCTCACGCAAGGAGATCGACGACCTCTTGGAGGTTGTCAAGGTTTATGGGGCCAAAGGTCTGGCCTGGATCAAGGTTAATGAGGATGGTTGGCAATCTCCGATTGTCAAATTCTTTACCGAACCGGAGATTGAAACGTTAGGGAAGGAGATGGCGGCCGAGGCCGGCGATCTCCTGCTTTTTGTCGCGGACAAAGCCGAAATTACCAATGAAGCGCTGGGCCGTTTACGTCTACACCTAGGTGAAAAAATGGGACTCATTGATGATAAGCAGATGGCCTTCTGCTGGGTTGTCGATTTCCCCATGTTTGCATGGGATGAGCAGGAGAAACGCCATGTCGCGATTCACCACCCCTTTACGGCTCCCCTGGATGAAGATCTTGATAAACTTAATGATAAACCGCTTACCGTCAAGGCCAAGGCCTATGATTTGGTCTTGAACGGAATTGAGATTGGTGGTGGCAGTATCAGAATTCACGATGCCGATATCCAGGCTAAAGTTTTTCAGCTCTTGAAGATTGATGATGAAGAGGCCCGGGAAAAATTCGGGTTTCTTCTCGATGCTTTAAGTTTTGGAGCACCTCCACATGGTGGTATAGCCTTTGGCCTTGATCGTTTGATGATGCTGCTGCTTGGCCGTCAATCGATTCGCGAAGTGATCGCTTTTCCCAAGACCCAAAAGGCAACCTGTCTTTTGAGCGGTGCCCCGAATACGGTAAGCCCGCGTCAGTTAAGAGACCTGGCAATCAAAAAAGCGTAGTACTTTAACTGCTAATGCGGGAACAATTCCCACAACCCAAACGGGCTTTAACAGCCCGCAAATAAGTAACTCTTATCAGAACATTTTCTTGTTAGGAAACAAGAAAATAAGCTGTAAGGTACTAATTGCGAAAAAATTTCTATTGTATAAGGAGGAAAGTCAAATGACAACAGATAAACTCCAAGGTGAATATATAACTTTTAAGGATGGAGAGTACCAGATTCCTGATAATCCAATTGTCGGAGCCCTTGCCGGTGATGGCATCGGCCCGGATATCTGGAACGCAACCCGGATGGTTCTTGATGCGGCGGTTGAGAAGGCCTACGCAGGCAAAAGAACAATTTGCTGGCAGTTACTGGCGGCCGGTGAAGCCGCTTTTGCAGATACCGGTTCCTACCTGCCGGAGGAGACTTTGGCGGCTATCAAAAAGCAGCTTATTGCCATAAAAGGCCCCCTCTCAACTCCGACCGGCGGCGGTATCCGCAGCCTGAATGTGGCTCTTAGACACCATTTTGATCTCTATGCCTGTATCCGTCCGGTGCGCTACTATGAGGGCGTTCCTAACCCCATGAAACGGCCGGGTGATCTGGATGTCGTGATCTTTCGTGAAAACACCGAAGATGTCTACGCCGGTCTCGAATGGTCTGCCGGTTCGGTCGAGGCTGAAGAACTTGGTGACTATCTGCGGGAAAAGTTAAAGGTAAAATTACGTTCCGGTTCAGCTCTGGGCATTAAACCGATGAGTCCCGAAGGCAGTAAACGCTTGATTCGTAAAGCGATTCAATACGCCATAGACAATAATCGTCGGGTTGTAACTATGGTTCATAAAGGGAACATCATGAAGTTCACCGAAGGGGCTTTCTGCCAGTGGGGTTATGATATGGCGCGGGCCGAATTCTCCGATCAGGTGATTACTGAAGAGGAGCTGGTAACCCGTCATCAGGGCGATTGGCCGCCGGGAAAAATTCTGCTTAATGACCGCATTGCCGATGCCATGTTTCAGCAGCTTTTGTTGCGGCCGTCCGAATATGATGTACTGGCTACGCCTAATCTTAATGGTGACTATCTCTCCGATGCCTGTGCCGCACAGGTCGGAGGTTTGGGGATCGCGCCGGGTGCCAACGTTGGCGACGGGATTGCCATCTTTGAAGCAACCCACGGAACCGCTCCCAAGTATGCCGGCCTTGATAAAGTCAATCCCGGATCATTAATTCTTTCCGGCAAGATGATGCTCGATTTTATGGGTTGGAAAGAGGCCGGAGAGTTGGTCGAAAAAGCTTTACAGAAAGCAATTTTAGGTCGGCAGGTAACCTACGATCTCGCGCGTCAGATGGATGGTGGCGAAGAGGTCAGTTGCAGTACTTTCGCGAGCTTGATTGTCAAATCTATGTAATTATCAAGGTGATCTGGTGCGGGGAAAAACCCGCAATCCAAATTGTGTTTTACCACGAAGACACGAAGAGCACGAAGCTGAAAATCATTTCTTCGCGCTCTTCGTGTCTTCGTGGTAATAAAGTTTTATTGTCTCTTACTCACTTTCGAGATCTTATCATCATGCAAGACTATCGCCGGCTTCTTCAGTATCTGATCCCGCTTTGGCCGCAATTGCTGATTTCAGTTCTTTGCATGATCGCCTTTGCCTTGCTGACGGCTGCAGTTGCTTTTCTGGTGCAACCGGCCCTGGATGATATTTTTATAAATAAAGATGCGGCCATGCTCAAACTCTTACCGGTGGCCTTAATTGCGATTTTTGCTCTCAAAGGGGTTTTTAACTTTTTCCAAACCTATTACACCGGTTACGTCGGCAGCCGGATTATTACAACTATCAGAGAAGAGGTTTATTTTCATATTCAAAACTTGTCACTCTCCTTTTTTGCTTCGATTCCCAGTGGGGCTTTGACATCGCGCATTATCTATGATGTCGCGATGATTCAGCGGGCTGTATCAAACGTTATTGCCGGTTTGTTGAAAGAGTTAATTACGGCCCTGGGACTGGTTGGTGTTCTCATCTATCGCGACTGGGAGTTATCGATTATCGTCTTAGTTCTCTTCCCTCTCTTCTTCTTTCCAATATTTAAATATAGTCGGAAATTGCGGCGTTTCAGTAAGAAAAGTCAAGCCCAGGTTGCTGAGATTACGTCCTTTTTGCAGGAAAGCTTTACCGGTATTCGGGTTATCAAAGGTTTTTTGATGGAGGAGTACAATCGTAAGGAGTTTCGGATAATCAATGAAAGGCTTCTGGGATTGATTTTACGTCGTTTAAAGATTAAAGCATTGACCGTGCCGATTTCAGAAACCGCCGGAGGGCTGGCCGCCGCAGCCGTGATCTGGTATGGGGGTAGTCAAGTGATACACGGAAATTCTACCCCCGGAAACTTCTTCTCCTTTATGACGGCACTTTTTATGTTGTATGGACCGATTCGCAGCCTTAATCGTAGTAACAATCAAATTCAAGAAGCCTTGGCGGCCGGTAAACGGGTTTTTGAAATGTTGGATAGCAAGCCCGAAATTTTCGACTCTCACAAAGCTCTTGAGCTTCCTCTTATACAACGGGATATATGCTATGACCAGGTTCATTTCTCCTATGGTGAAGAGGATGCTGTGATCAAAGGACTCTCTTTGCAGATAAGTAAAGGAGAGACGGTTGCTATAGTTGGCCGTAGCGGTAGTGGTAAAACAACACTGTTGAATCTTCTGCCGCGCTTCTACGATGTCGATAGTGGGCGGATCACGATTGATGATTTTGATATCAGGGAGGTGACCCAAAAATCGTTACGCAGTAGTATTGCAATTGTTTCACAGCATACCATTCTGTTTAATGACACGGTTCGTAATAATATAGCTTATGGCAGAACTGATGTGAGCCCGGAGGCGATTGTCGCGGCCGCCAGTTTCGCTAATGCCCACGAATTTATTGAGGGCCTGCCTTGCAAATATGAAACCGTAATTGGTGAGAACGGGGTCAGGCTCTCTGGAGGACAACAGCAACGTCTTTCGATTGCGAGGGCTCTTCTGAAAAATTCGCCGATTTTGATTCTTGATGAAGCCACCTCCTCACTCGATACCGAATCTGAAAGAGCTGTTCAGGAAGCAATTGATCGCTTAATGAAGAACCGCACTTCACTTGTCATTGCCCATAGGCTTTCGACCATTATAAAAGCGGATCGCATAGTTGTGATGGAAGATGGTGTAGTTGTGGAGGAAGGGACCCATAAGGAGCTGCTTGAAAAAGAAGGTGAATATGCCAGGCTCTATGCTCTGCAGTTTCAGGAATAGAAATAATTGCGACAGCGAATTTTTGTGAGGGTATCAAAGTATGAAACTGCAGCAATTAATCTATCGCTCTCCGATCACAAGAGTGGTTCCGGCAGATAGAAATATTTGTGCGGCAGCTGTTTGCATAAGTTTATTGCTCTCCCTCTGGGCCTCTTTTAGCGATGGGATCATAAACCTGGACGGTATTCTCTACGTCAGTGTGGCTGAGCGTTTGGCGCACGGAGACCTCAGCGGTGCGGCCCAACTTTACAACTGGTTTTTCTATCCCTTGTGCATTGCCGGGGTCAGTAAGGTTTTTGGTTTAGCTTTCGATGTCTCGGCCTACCTGTTAACCGCTCTCTTTTCCGCCCTGTTAACCTATGCCTTTATCTCTTGTGTTCGCATTTTAGGGGGAACCGGTAAGGTGCTGCTCTGGGCAGCATTTGTCATTGTTTTTCATCCGGTATTCATGGAGGCTCGTTCCGAGATTATTCGTGATCACGGGTACTGGTCTTTTTACCTTCTGTCAGTTCTCTTCTTCCTGCGGTTTTATGAGAAAGCAACGTTGCGCAATGCCTTTTGGTGGGGGATCAATATGGTGGTCGCCACCTTGTTCCGCATTGAAGGGCTCTTATTCCTGTTAATGTTGCCGATGGTGCTACTCTTTCAAAGGGGTTTGCCCTGGTCCAGGCGGAGATCCTTTTTTGTCAAGTCGTACCTGGTTAACCTTCTGTTGTTGCTGGTGATTTTTGTTTTTAAAATAGCCGATCCCTCATTGAATATTCTGGAACATGGCCGCCTGGGAGACGCTCTTTTTTTAGGAGAAAAATTTTATGCCGCTTTAACCGGCGGGCTGGCAGGAAAGGCGGAGATTCTTGAAAAATGGGTTCTCTTCCCCTACTCTGAAAAGTATGCGATGCCGGCATTGGTGATGATTCCCTTTATGATTCTGGCGGATAAGTTACTGGGAACCATGACCCTTCTCTATGCCGGTTTTCTTGCATGGCATCCTCTCCGTTATGTCCGATCTTTAAAGAGAGAGTTCGTGCCTGTACTTGTCTGGCTGGTTTTTCTTAACTTCAGTTTGCTTATCATATTTCTTTTTGCCGATTACTTTATTCAGAAACGATTTGTTTTCCCTCTAGGGATGATTCTTCTTTTACCTCTGCCTTTTATTTTAGACCGGCACTTTGAAATATGGAAAGCCGCAAAACAAAATTCCTTCAAAACAAGCTGGTTGGTCTATCTGTTTGTGTTTATCCTGCTTTTACAATCGCTGGATGGACTGGTAACCGTACCCGGGCATTCTAAATATTTCATAAAAGATGCCGGGCTTTGGCTGAAAGATAATATTCCAGCTCAAGCATCACTATATACCAATAATCCGAAGATCTATTACTATAGCGGACATATGTCCGGATATTGGGAGAATCGACCGGCTCGTATCAAGCTCTCCCTGGAACTTTTAAAGGAAAAACCCTGGCAGGATAAAACTTATATTGCTTTATGGAAGACGCGACATTGTATTCAGACCGATAATGAGATTTCTGCGTCCATCGGCTCCCAACCAATAAAAACTTTCAGCAACGGGCGTCAGGAAAAAGTCCTCATCTATACTAGCAGATAACTGTGAATTGTCACAATTACGTATACTTTCATTTTTAAGTTCTTTTTTAGCAGCTTTGTCGACGCGATCTGGAAGAGCCATATTTTTGTGATGCAGCGAAAAATTCTATTCATAAGCAAGGGTCTGAATGATCCCTCTACTCGTTATCGAGCTTTACAATATGACTCCCTTTTCGCAGCCCTTGATTGGCAGCTCTCTTGTCTGGCTGATCGGCGTTCATGGTTGTGGCGCCTGGCTATCCTGAAAGCGGCGTGGAAGGCCGATGCGGTTGTCATTGTCCGCAGAACTTACAGTTACCCTTTTTTGTTGCTTCTGCGTTTTGCCGCAAGACACCTGATTTATGATTTTGATGATGCCGTTTTCTGCAAAAGTCGGGGTGGGCCATCGCGACGTCGTCGCAAGGGCTTTGAACGGACTGTTTCCCGCTGTGACCAGGTCTGGGCCGGTAACAATTACCTGGCGGCTGAAGCACAGCGCTACAACCCGCAGGTTACTGTCGTACCGACCGCAGTTTTTCCTGAATCATATGATAAAGCGGTTGCGAAAAGCGATTCTTTTCTGGATCTGGTATGGATCGGGAGCCGCTCGACAAAAAAACATCTACTTACCATTATCCCGTTTCTGGAAGAGTTGGCCGGAACTATTTCAGGCCTGCGACTCAAGATTATCGCCGATTTTACGGTGCCGACCGAACGGCTCGAGGTAGTTGCCGTTGCCTGGTCCAAGGAGTGTGAGGCGCAGGAGCTACTCGCGTCTGATATCGGTCTCGCACCTCTACCTGACAACCTCTATACCAAAGGTAAATGCGCTTTGAAGGTACTCCAGTATATGGCGGCGGGACTGCCGGTGGTCTCTTCTGCGGTCGGGGTCAATAAAGAGGTGGTGGAGGACGGTATAACCGGTTACTTAGCTGTGCACGAGTCAGACTGGTGTGAAGCCATTATCCGTTTGTCTCGAGACAAGTCTTTGCGTTGGTCAATGGGGCAGGCCGGACGTAAAAAATTTTTGCAGTTTTACAGTGCGCCGGTTGTTTTTCAAAAAATTATGGAATCACTGGAAAGTGGTCTTAGAGGGGAATAATTTGCAGATCAATAATGATTCATCAGGGGTCAAAGAGCCTTGTCCTTTGTGTCGGCATGCGGGTCGTTACGCTTTTGTCGGAACGGATCTCCTGCATGGTTTGCCGGGCCAGTATCTCTATGCTGAATGCCTGAATTGTGGAGCTGTATACCAGGCACCGATGCCGGATGCTGAACAGATTGCTTCTTTTTATCCAGGTCATTACGATCCCTATCGTCCCGGTACGGTGAAAGAGAAAAATGACCTTGAAAAGGGCATCCTGCATTTATGTTATGGCTATCGTCACCTGCCTCTGGTGGTTCCGGGGTGGATAGCAAAAATAGCAGCAACTTTTATGTATCGCGAAGCGATCCCTTTTTATGAGAATGGAAGATTTCTTGATATCGGTTGTGGTGGGGGGAAATATCTTCTCTCAATGCAAAATTTGGGATGGCAGGTCGAAGGTGTCGAATTTAATGAGGGGGCAGTGCAGACCTGTCGTCAATCAGGCCTTAAAGTGTTTCACGGCGAGTTGCATGAAGCTCAACTTCCGGAAAATAGTTTTTCCGTGGTCACGGCCCGCCATGTTTTGGAGCATGTAGCCGAACCCATACCTTTTGTTACCGAGATCTTCAGGATTTTAAAGCCGGGAGGCCTGATGGTCTTGAAAACTCCCAATAGCAGGGCTCTGGCAAGAGATTGGTTCGGCAGCAAATGGTTTCCCAACGATGTGCCCCGGCACCTGATTCTCTATTCTCCGGAAAATTTGGGTATGCTGGCAGAAAAACATGGTTTTGTTATAGAAAGGGGCCAGACGACGTCATCACCAAAGTGCATACTGAACAGTTGGGACTATGTTAAGGTTAATCGTGACAAGCCTTCCCGCAAACGAAAAATACGACGTCTGTTGGCGCGTCTCTATGTCGTCGCAGCCTCTATCGCAGGTCGCGGGGATGAGATCAATATGGTTTTTAAAAAACCGCTTGCCGGTCCTTAATTTTAACGAGCGGTTATCATTGTAATGCCGGCAATAATAACCAGAACCCCGAGCCATCTTACCGGGGGTACCGATTCATGAAAAATTAAGGATGCGGCGAACAGGGCAAAAATATAACTGATGCTGATAAGGGGGTAGGCCAGACTGAATTCATACTTTTTCAGCACGTGAATCCAGATGACGGCGGAGATTACCAAAAAGAGACAGCTCAACCAGCAATACAGGCATTTACTCAGGTTAAATAGAACGTTGAGATTTAGAGGCGTAAGCGTAATCTGTTTTATGCCGAACTTTAAGAAGATTTGTGAGGCAACCAGAAGCAGGCTCTGGCAGGTCATGAGTAGGAGCAGGTTTTTGATTGTTCTTCTCCCGCTTATCGTTTGTAAGAGTTACTCTTTTCTATCTCTGACGCAATATTGATACTTTTATCGAAATTATAGCAGGTTGCTGTTCAAAAGGATATAATAAATCTTTTGCCCACAGGTTAGGTTGAGATAATGGATCTGAAATTAAAAGTTATTGCATGTATGATCGGGCTGTTATTGTTTGTATCTATTCTGCGCTACGTAAAAAGCAATACCCTGCGGCCCTCCTCGGCATTATTATGGTTATGTATGCCATTATTTCTTATATCTATTCCAGTGTTAGAGAATTTCTACCAGTGGTTGTCGGTCTCTCTTTTTGGTATGAACGATGCCCGGCATGTTGTTTATATTTTTGTTATTTTATTCCTGCTGGTCTATTCGTTCTATCTGAGTGTCAAGGTAAGTCAGCTTTCAGATAGGGTTCAAGAGCTGATCAGCTATACGGCAATAATGAAAGCCGATGGGGACGATGCAAATGGCTGAACCGTGGACCCGCTATACTCACAGTTTCGGCTTTCTTGGCAAAGCTTTACTTGGTTATCTCGCCTACATTACGATTTTCCCTTTCTGGCTGACCGCCTTAATTCACAAACTTCGGGGTGTCAGAATTGATAATTGCCGAACCGTCTATATCGCCGCCAATGTGGTTGTCGACTCACTCTACCCGGAGTTGGTGACGATTGAGAATGGGGTATATATTACGCGTGGTTGTAAGATCTTATCACATATCAATCCGACAGTTGGCATTGCCCGGTTCTGGGGTTGTGACAGCGTAAAAAAACCGGTTGTTATCAAAGAGGACGCTTTTCTCGGGGTCAATACGATCGTTGTGCCGGGAGTGCGGGTTGGCCGTTGCTCCCTGGTGGCGGCCGGCGCCGTGGTCACCCGGGACGTGCCGGATTATGCCATGGTGGCCGGTAATCCGGCTGTAATTATTGGTGATGTGAGAGACTGTAGACCGTAAAAAGTAATGAAAGAAGACCTGGTATTCCGCTAATGTTTGATAATTTAGAAGCTTATTCAGAGCGCAAGCTTTTGAGCGGCTTTTTTCTGCTTGCGTTGTTACTGACACTGCCCTTGGTGCTCTGGCAACATAAGCCGACAAATGACGGTTGTGCCTACTATGTGCCGATGATCCAGGCCTTTTCCTGTTTTGATTGGAAGTACGCTTACTACCCCATGATATGTCCGGCTTTTCCGACGATTGCCGGGATATTTGCCCTGATCTTATGTCTGAAGGCTTTTACGGCAGCGAAATTGACAGCGGCGCTCTTTTTCGCGGCTACGGTCATTCCTCTTTTTTTTCTGCATAAGCAGATTTTTGGTAGAAAAGTTGCCATTCTGGCGCTCATTCTTTTTGTTTTCTGCTCCTCCTTCATTCAATATGTAGGGGGGGGTCTCCTGACGACGTCCAAAACTTTCTTTCTTATCTTGAGTGCCTATGCTCTGGTCGCTTTTGTAAAGGACGGCAGATGGATGGCGGCCGGGTTATTCCTGATCGGCATAAACGGTCTGGTTCTCATACGCCCCGAAGGGGTTATTATCGGGGCCTTGCTCTGGTGTGTTTTTTTTGCTGTAGAAGTGATAAACAGCAGAAGTTTGAATTATAGTTGCCGGTTTCCAAGGAAGTCGATAGCCGTGCTTGTTCTTTCCTTTGCTGTTTGTCTTCCTTGGATGATGTATGAGTATCAAAATGTCGGCTATTATGTCACAGACAGCCGCCAGATTGGGGTTCTGGAAAGGTTTTTACCGGAGAGAGCCAAAGACTTTTTCAAGAATCCATCACCTGCCTTGATGCCGGATGAAGCGGTTTTCCCAGATAGCGACTTTGATCTCTACGCACACGGTTTGCAGAAGATCATGCAGAAGCCATTTCGGGAGCGTCTCATCAGGCCGCTTATAAAAGGTTTTTATCATTTTTATCTGTTTCTTGCTTTGCCGGTACTCTTTTTGCGCATGATGGCTAAAAAATGGCTCGTTGAAGAGTCTTTTCTGCTCGCCATTATCCTGTTTCACTCTACGATTATGATCGTTATTTTAGGTGGGTGCTGGACGTTGAAACGCTATATCATTCCGGTTATGCCGCTTATGCTGGGTTGGAGTGCCGTTGGTGCGTGTGGTCTTTTTGCCTTTATTCAGGGGAAAATAAAGGGTCGTATTCTCCTGAAATTGTTGATCGTGGTTATCGGGTCTGTTCTGTTATGGGATGGTATGAAAGGAATCCGTCCGTCGTTAAGTTCCGTGAAGCAGGCAAGACAATTTAATTTCAATGAAGGTACAGTTTGGTTGAATAATAACTATTTGTCTCTGTTGCCGTCGGACTGGTCCAGGCTGGAGTCGACTAGAACCAATTATCACTGTGGCGGAAAACCGATTATACTTACTTCCCAGCTCTATTTTGGCTACCTCGCAGGGTCTGAGACCATTCATCCTCATCATTATAAGGATTCCTATTCACTTCGCGAACTGTGTCATTTATGTTATGTGAAAAAGGTTAATTTTGTAGTTCTGGAAGAAGATATGGTTACTGCTTGTTCGGAATTGCTTGAAGGCTATAAAACTGATCCTCTGTTCAGGTTGTTGTTTGTCGGTTCCAATAAGCAATATTCGTTCAAGATCCTGGGGTTCAATCCGAATTTGAAACCACCTTTGGTTAAGAAAAATTCAACTTGAGTCAAGGGTGATGATTACCATATCGGAATAGTTTAAGAGTATACGGAGAAAATATGAAAAAGGTTTTGGTTACGGGAGCGGGAGGCTTTATCGGTTCCCATTTGACTGAACGTTGTCTTGAGCTTGGCTTTCAGGTGAAAGCTCTAGTTCACTATAATTCACAAAACTCCTGGGGCTGGCTCGAACAATCCCGATATAAGGACGAGGTCGAAGTCATCTCAGGGGATATTCGTGATTTCGATTTGGTCCATACCTCCCTGAAAGATGTCGATACCGTTTTTCATCTGGCCGCGCTGATCGGCATCCCCTACTCGTATGTTTCACCTTTGGCTTATATAAAAACCAACCTGATTGGTACTTACAATGTGCTGCAGGGTTGCCGGGAACTGGAGACGGAAAAGGTCATTGTTACGTCGACCAGTGAAACCTACGGAACCGCGCAATATGTACCAATTGATGAAAAGCATCCTGCAGTCGGTCAATCCCCCTATTCGGCCTCTAAGATTGCTGCCGACCAACTGGCTACCAGTTTTCATCTCTCCTTCGATCTGCCGGTGACAATCGTCAGACCTTTTAATACCTATGGCCCGCGACAATCCGCCCGGGCCATTATTCCGACGATTATTTCCCAGATTCTGGATGGTGTAAAAACAATCACTTTGGGCAACCTCCATCCCACCCGGGACCTTACATTCGTACAAGATACAGTGAAAGGTTTCCTGGCTGTGGCCGAGTCTCGATCTCTTGTTGGAGAAGCGGTTAATATTGGGATGAATAAGGAGGTTTCAATGGCTGCACTGGTGGATTTGATTGCCGAACTTATGAATGTTGAAGTGAAGGTTGCCGGCAGCAGTCAGCGAATCAGGCCGGAAAAGAGTGAAGTGGGGCGGTTGTGTTGTAACAATGCAAAGATTTTAAGTCAGACGCAGTGGCAACCTCAGACCGATCTGCGAAGCGGTTTGCAGAAAACTATAGCCTGGTTGGAGAACAATATAGATCTTTATAAACCATCAGTTTACAATATTTAAAAGGGTTTCCGGAGTGTTATGAAAGCAGTTATTTTAGCTGGAGGATTGGGGAGTCGTCTGAAACCTTTTACCGAAGCGATACCCAAGCCGCTACTGCCGATTGGTGAAAAATCTATTCTGGAGATCCAGATTCTGCACCTTGCCCGGTATGGCTTTGATGAAATCTATATCGCGACCAATTACAAGGCGGATTACATCGAGTCGTTCATCGGAGATGGTAAAAGAATGGGGGTCAAGGTGGTTTTCAGTCGGGAAAATCAGCCACTTGGTACCTGTGGCCCGCTCTCTCTCTTAAAGGATGAACTGAATGAGCCCTTTCTGCTGATGAATGGGGATATCTTAAGCACGGTTGACTTTGGCAAGTTCTACTCTTTTTCTATGGCGCAACAATCCGATCTTGTGGTTGCCACTAAAGAGATTCGTACCCCTTTTAATTTCGGCTGTATCAAAGCGGTTGGAGATGTTATTGTCGATATCGAAGAAAAGCCCGATCTCGTACATGAGATTCTGGCCGGTATCTACTTTATGAGGCCGGCTATCTTTCGTTTCATACCGGTCAATGAATATTTTGGTGTTGACCACCTGATCCGGAAGCTGCTGTCTCAGTCGGTGCCCATAACCAGATACCAGATGCCGGAGTACTGGCTTGATATCGGGCGTCTGGACGATTTCAATGATGCTCAACTGGCCTACGATGAGCATTTCAAAGAGCCTCAGTAAACTCCTATGATCCCCTTATCAGTACCCCACCTCTCCGGTAATGAGCAAAAGTACGTTGAGCAATGTCTTGTTTCCGAATGGATCTCCTCGGCAGGGTCATACGTATCGCAGTTTGAACAGGATGTGTGTGCATTGACCGGTGCCGCCTATGCTGTAGCCTGTATAAACGGTACTGCTGCTCTGCAGGTGGCCTTAAGGATTGTAGGTGTAAAAGCTGGTGATGAGGTGATAGTTCCGACGGTTACCTTCATTGCTCCGGTCAATGCGGTTCATTATCTGGGAGCTGAACCGGTTTTTATGGATTGCGATGACTACTATAACATTGATGTCGAAAAAACGGTTGAATTTATCGAAAAAGAGGTTGTTTGTGTCGGTAAGATTGCTATAAACCGGCGTACTAAACGCCGGGTTGCAGCCCTGGTACCGGTCCATGTTTTTGGTAACGCTGCCAACCTTGATCCGTTACTTTCCATCTGTCAGGACCGGGGCATTGCGATTGTTGAGGATGCCTGCGAAGGAATTGGTGCCTTTTATAGTAAGGGCAAACTGAAAGACCGCTACCTTGGAACCATTGGGACCTGTGGCTGTTTTTCTTTTAACGGCAACAAGATTATTACCACCGGTGGCGGTGGAATGATTGTAACGGATCAGCCGGCTCTGGCAGAGGAGGCCGGATATCTGACTACCCAAGCCAAAGATGATGCACTCAGATACATTCATAATGAGATTGGTTATAACTTTCGTCTGACTAATATTCAGGCGGCGATCGGGGTTGCTCAATTAGAGCGACTGAATGAATTCATCACCATAAAAAAAAATAATTTTCTCTCTTATCGGAATGCAATAGAGGATGTTATCGGACTGCATCTGGCTGAAGTACCGGGGTATGCGGAAAATAATTACTGGATGTATGCATTGCAGGTTGACGAAGATGAGTACGGCATGGGACGTGAAGAGTTATTGAAGCGTTTTGCCGACATAAAGATTGAGATGCGACCGCTCTGGCACCCCAACCACCTGCAGCGGCCGAATCTGGAGAAACAGGCCTATCGCATTGCCAAGGCCCTTGAGTTGCACAAAAAAACTTTGAACATTCCCTGTAGTATCAATCTTAAAAAAGAGGATATTGATCGGGTCATCGGATGTCTGAAGAGATGGAAAAAATAGTTGTTGTCGGCGGGGGAGGGCATGCCCGTATGGTTATTTCGACGTTGCGAAAAAATGTCCATCGATTCAATATTGTTGGGTTTACCGATATCAAAGAAGACGCGGAGGCGTTTTTGGGAATTCCCTGTCTTGGTAATGATGATGTTCTTGCCGAGATTGCGACTAGGTCCTTAAATTATCTCGCCTTGTTGGGTATCGGTATTGTCCGGCAAGCTGATATCGATAAAAGAGTAGCTCTGCAGAAACGGCTTAATGCACTCGGTTTTCTTTCTGCGACAGTGGTTTCGCCTCTGGCGATTGTCAATGAAGAGGTTTTTATCGGTGCCGGAACGGTCGTTTTCGATGGTGCCGTGATAAACTGTGGCTCGACCGTCGGCAAGTGCGCCATTATCAATTCCGGAGCCATCGTAGAACATGATTGTCGTATTGGTGAGCATGTCCACATTGCTCCCGGCGTAACTCTTTGCGGCTCGGTTGAAATAGGAGATAAGAGTTGTATAGGGGCCGGGTCAACAGTTGTGCAGAATGTCAGTATCGCACCCGGTTGTATGGTTGGCGCCGGCTCTCTGGTACTTGGTAATATTAAAGAGTCGGGTACCTATGTCGGTTCTCCGGTGAGGCGCATACAATGAGAGTGCTGATTGCCGTGATTGCCTATAACGAAGAGAAGAATATTGTTAAGGTAATTAAAGAGCTGCAGGAGAATAACAGTGGTTATGATATCGTTGTGATCGATAACTGTTCAAACGATGCGACTGTCGAACTTTGCCGTGGCATGGGGATTAAGGTGATTTCTCACTGCGTCAACAGCGGTAGCCCTTTTGGCACGGTGATGACCTA
Organism: Thermodesulfobacteriota bacterium; assembly: GCA_024762675.1. Classification (GTDB taxonomy): domain Bacteria; phylum Desulfobacterota; class Anaeroferrophillalia; order Anaeroferrophillales; family Tharpellaceae; genus Tharpella. Next base: position 27,777 of record JANTGZ010000020.1, read on the forward strand.
TTTTCTTTACGCCTACCATAATCATTATGATGTGTTATGTCAGTTTGACGGGGATGGGCAACATGTTGCATCCGAGTTAGAGAAAATTATTAGTCCGGTTATCGAGAATCAGGCAGATTATGTGATTGGGTCAAGGTTTCTGGAAAAAGAGGGTTTTCAATCCTATTTTATGAGGCGAATGGGAATCCGGATGTTTGCATTTCTCGATTCGCTAATTATTGGTCAGAAGCTTACCGATGTGACCTCGGGCTTTCGGGCTTACGGGAAAGAGACGATCGCTTTTTTTGCCAACTATTACAAACATGAGATCTACGATACCAGCCAGTTGCTGCTCTTGAGCAGTGCCATGGGTGCCCGAATTATGGAGGTGCCGGTGGTTATGAGAGCGCGAGAATATGGGGTCTCCGATTTCAATTTTCTCAACTCGGTCTCTTTTACTTTGAAAGGATTAATCAACATCGTCGGCTGTCTTTTGCAGAGGAGCCGGATTAAAAGATTTATTCATAACAAATATCGGGAATAAGGGAGAGACAGTTTCGTGGATCTGGCCTTTTGTCTGATTAAATATTTTCCTTTTGGCGGATTGCAGCGGGATTTTCTGCGCATCGCGGAGCTCTGTCACCGGCAGGGACATCAAATAGATGTCTACACACCTGAATGGGTTGGAGCGGTTCCCGATTGGCTGAATCTCAACCTGCTTGCGGTTGAAGGTTTTACCAATCATGCCCGGCGCCTCTCCTTATCCCGTAAACTGGCTCAAGCTGTGGCAATTAAAAAATATGCTGCGGTTGTCGGTTTCAGCAAGATGCCGGGACTTGACCTCTATTTTGCAGCGGATAGCTGTTTTGCTGCAAAGACCGAGAAGCGTCACTTTTTGTATCGCTGGAGTGGTCGTTATCGAACCTACATGGAGCTAGAGAGAGCAGTGTTTGGTGAAAACTCTTCGACGATGATTTTAATGCTCTCGGAAAATGAAAAACACCTCTATCAGAAGTATTATCGGACTCAGGATGAACGCTTGTTTCTGTTGCCTCCGGGGATCTCCAGAGATCGTTTGCGACCGCCTGATGCCGCATTGCTGAGAAAGGAGTTAAGAGCCGAGATCGGGATCGGTGAGACCGATTATATGGTGTTGATGGTTGGCTCCGGTTTTAAGACTAAAGGCGCTGATCGTGCTTTACGGGCCCTTGCCTCTCTACCTGAGGCGATCCGAGTTAAGAGTTTTTTCGTTGTTATCGGCAAAGATAATTTTGCTCCATTCAGACAACTTGCGAAGCGTCTGGAGATTTCCGAAAAAGTTATCTTTTTTAATGGCCGACCTGACATTACTCGTTTTATGGTGGCGGCTGATGTGCTAATTCATCCTGCCTACAAGGAGAATACCGGCACTGTTCTGGTCGAAGCGATAGCTTCGCAACTGCCGGTTTTAGCAACCGATGTTTGCGGTTACAGCAGTCATATCAAAAGCGCAAAAGTCGGACTGGTGCTCTCGTCACCGTTTGTCCAGGAAAGATTGAACTATCTCCTGGCAAAAATGCTGGTTTCGAAGTACCGAAAAATTTGGATGAAAAATGGTGCGGACTATGTTAATAGGGTCGATCTTTTCAGTATGCCGGAGATCGCTACAGAGATTGTTATTAAAGTTGCTAAAGAAAAAGTCTCAGGTTTAGAAAAACAGAAAACTTAATCAAAGTGTGAATGAAACTCTAGAATATGGCGGGCTTTAAAGTCTTGTTTAATAAAGAGGTGAACTTATAATCCCCAACGGACGCTGGGGAAAACTGCTTGAAATGCGTCGAGCTGCAGTTGCCGATACCCCCTATTTTTTTGTCTACGGCAGCCTCTTGCAACGCTATAAAAATTTTGACCGTTTTCTCCGTAAAAAAGTAAAAACCATTGAACCGGCCTACTGTCAAGGCTTTCTTTACCATCTGCCGATCGGTTTTCCCGGCTTGATTACCCTGGATGGTTGCCATGATCTGGTGGTTGGTGAGCTGATGAGTTTCGGTAATCCGGTAAAGATCATGCGGGCTCTTGATCGGCTTGAGGGCTACTACCCTGACGATAGCCAAAAAAGTGTCTATCTTCGCAAAAAACTACCGGTTATTGTTGAAATTGATGTCGATAAACATGAGTTTGAAGAGCGTGAGGCATGGGTCTATACTTATCCTTTTGACCACCTGACTCCGGAGCATCAGAAAGAGTACTTTATCTCCTGTGGTAACTGGAAACTACTTTGTGAGCAGCCGGTTATAAAAGAGCCGGGCCGGATCAGGACCGTGTTTAATAAATTAAGGCGTATTCCAAAGCCGGAACAAGTTCATATTGTACCGAGATTGTGCATGGATGAAGAGATGCATGCTCTGTGGGCTACCTCAACCGCTTGCTCCAGATTTTGCAAGAACCCTGAGTTGTGCCGGGAGAATCGCCGTAAGGCGCGGGAAAATTTTGTTTAAATCGTAGTGGTATATTGTTTTTAAAGCAGTAGTTGTTGACGATCCATAAGGATTTCGGAAAGTTCCTTCGTATAGCTAGCCAGGAAATCTTCAGGATATACCTCTTCCTTTTTTAAACCATACCCCACATTTTTGATAAATCTGTTTATTGAGGCAGCCGGTAAAAGGTGTGGTTTTTCGGCCCAGGAGAGCATCCCGGGAAGTTGATCGAGGCAGTTGGCCTCAAGATGATAAGCGTACTGGAAGCCTTTGAGAGCCAAAATCACCGGCCGGTAGTCGTAGTTCCGTTCCCCTTTTTCCCAGAGCCTTAAGAAGGCATATTCGATCACCTCTTTTTTGATCTCCCCCAGCAGGCAGAAATGGCGGCGTCGCTTGATAACCCGGTGAAACTCCTTGTTGGCAAAGCGTTTTTCCTTTAACCGGCCATCCTCGTCGTAATCCAGATCTCCGCCCAACAAGAGCAGGCACAAGAAATCATCGAGCTTGGGTTCAATTTCACCTTCACATCTCTTCTCAATATTTATATGCAGGCTGTGAGGTTTTATCTCATTGATGAAATCCAGGCTTTCACAGATCATCTGGTTGGCGATTGCCGGGTCGGTGGTCAGGGGCAGGGTGTAGGTGCGGGGATAATCGACCCTGACCATTGAATATTCAAAAAATCCCCCGTAACGTGTTAGCGAGATTAAGCGGCGTCCATGTTCATGGGTGTCGACATAGCCACCCAGTCGCCAGGTCACATCCTCGAGTTGGAAGCTGCTGTAATATTCCATATTATGGAATGGGTCTTGGTTGATAAGCTTGGCCGGGTTATTTTTGTTGGTCGCCAGTCGGCCGAGATTGCTGAATTCCATCTCTACCCCGATCGGGGTGGCACCGGGCAGTGCCAGAGCCTTGATGGCATCAGTCTCTTCACCCATTTTATCCCGGTTGTAGATTTTTTTAGCAATTACGAAAGAGAGCAGGCAGTAAACAAAGTGATGACGAATAGATTCGGAAACTACTTGCTCAACTGAGGAGTTGATGGCGTTTTCCCAGCTCCGGCGATGGCGGTTCATCCAGCGCAGGGCTAGCAGGTTGACCGGTGTCTCCCAGTAGCAGTAAGGTGAGGGTAG
>JANTGZ010000021.1 GCA_024762675.1 Thermodesulfobacteriota bacterium
CCACTCTTTGAACCGGAACTGTTGTTTTTTTACAAGTGTTACCGGGCCTATGTTCGCGGCAAGGTGTTGAGTTTTTTGAGTGCGGATGCGGCCCTGGAGCGGGCTGCCCGATCCCGAGCTCAGGCCCGGGCGGCGCGTTATTTTCGTCTCGCTTCTATTTATGCCTCGCCGCCGCCTGAGGGTATTACTCTGCTGGCTGGGGTCAGCGGCAGTGGCAAAAGCTATCTGGCCTGGGCGATGTCGGCTTTATGGGGGATTAAATGTTTGCGTTCAGATGTTGTGCGCAAAGAGTTGTTGGGGCTTGCCGGTGAGAAGGCAGCCGCCCCGTTTGGTAAGGGGATTTACGGCCGGGAGACGACGCTAAAGACCTATAGTGCATTGGCTGAGCAGGCGGCTGCTGTACTCTCTTCCGGGAGCCCAGTGATAGTCGATGCCGCCAGCCTTAAAACCGCTGATCGTCAGTTTATCCATGAGGTGGCCAAAAGTCATGAGGTTCCGATACGCTTGGTTGTCTGCCGGGCGCCATGGTCGGTATTGGAGGATAACTTAAGAAAGCGTGGGGCCGAGGGTGTTGATGTTTCCGACGCTGATATTGATATTGCCAGACGTCAGCGCCTTGAACCACCAACTCAGGAAGAGCTTGAAATGATCTCCTGGCTGGAGATCGATACTCGCCATGATCTGGTTGAACAACTTTATCAACTGGTGACAAAAAAGTAATATATATTTGTTTCAATTTGCACTGGTCGGCACCGAGAAAGTCACGTTTTGTTGAGCGTGACTTTTTTGTGTTATACCCTCTTTTATGGCTGAGGTCAGAGAGGGGATAACCAGGGGGACGGCATCATCTATCGTGTCAATCCCGAAAAAGTTCATCTCATCTCTGGCCGCAAGTGGCAGGTCATCAAGATTCTTCAGGTTCTCTCGGGGCAGGATAATCCTGGTAATGCCGGCTCGGCGGGCGGCAAGAACCTTCTCTTTGATGCCGCCGACCGGTAGAACGCGACCGGAGAGAGAGATCTCCCCGGTGATCGCAATCTTATGATCGGCGATTCGGCCGCTGGCCAGTGAGAGCAGAGTCAGGAAGATGGCTAAACCGGCGGAAGGTCCATCTTTCGGGATTGAGCCCGATGGTATATGGATGTGAATCAGATGTTTCTCAAAGAAATCTCCCTCTATCTCGTAGCCGGGGCTGAGGCTGCGCAGATAGCTTAAAGCGGTCTGGGCGGACTCCTTCATGACATCTCCCAAAGATCCGGTCAGGGTCAGATTATCCCCTTTTACACTCTCCATTAAAGCTGCTTCGATAAAGAGAATGTCGCCGCCCGTCGGGGTCCAGGCGAGGCCGGTAACAATGCCGATACGACTTTTGGCGGCGGCCAGTTCCTTGTGGTGCCGGGTTGGTCCGAGGAGCTCTCCCAAATCCCGGCTCGTGATCGATTTCGGAAGAGGCTTGCCGGCAACTTTATCGCGAGCGCATTTACGCATTATCTTGCCGATCATCTTTTCCAGGTTGCGGACCCCGGATTCCCGAGTATAGTTGTCGATAATGCTGTCTAAAGCTTCATCAGTGAAGACGATTTTATCCTCTTTAAGGCCGTGATTCTCACGTTGTCGGTCGAGCAGGTAACGGCAGGCGATACTCTTTTTCTCCTCTTCGCTATAGCCGGGCAGGGTGATAATCTCCATTCGATCCAGAAGCGCGGCCGGAATCGGGTCGCTTTGGTTGGCGGTTGCAATAAAGAGGACCCGGCTTAGATCGAAAGGCAGATTGAGGTAGTGGTCGACAAATGAGTTGTTCTGTTCCGGATCCATTACCTCAAGCAGAGCCGAAGCCGGATCGCCGCGGAAATCACGTCCCAGTTTGTCGATTTCATCAAGCATGAAGACGGGATTGCGGCTTGCCGCCCGTTTAATTTCTTGGATGATTTTGCCGGGCATCGCCCCTAAATAGGTGCGGCGGTGCCCCCTGATTTCGGCCTCATCATGGACTCCGCCCAAGGAGAGGCGGATGAACTCTCTGCCCATGGCTCGGGCAATCGATTTCCCGAGTGAGGTTTTGCCGACCCCAGGAGGACCGACCAGGCAGATGATCGGGCCCTTCATATCTTTGTTGAGTTGTCGTACAGCAAGATGTTCGAGGATTCTCTCCTTTATTTTGTCGAGACCGTAATGGTCTTCGTCAAGAATCTTTTCAGCCTTTTTGAGGTCAAGGTTCTCCTGGTTTTCATCTTGCCAGGGCAATTCGGAGACGTATTCTATATAATGGAGAATGTTGTGGTAATCGGGGGAGGTCGGATTCATCCGCTCAAGGCGATCAAGTTCTTTTGTGATGGTTTTGTGAAGTTGGTCGTTAAGTTCAAGGTCGGAGATCTTTTTCTTGAGCTCAGTGAGTTCTTCACTCTCGTTTTCGTTTCGTAAATTTGAATGGGATCCGGCCTGACGGGGCCAGCGTCCGGTTTCAGGAAGGCTTGGCGCCTCTCCTTTATTTAATCTTTTTTGGTTCTCATAAAGCAGTTGGTGAACCAGTTTGAGGCGATCTTTGGGGTTGAGCAGTGAGAGGGCTTGCTGTTGGATAGTGAAGTCCGGTTGCAGGTAGATGATGATAAGGTCGGCGAGATGTCCAGGGTTGCTGATGCGGTCAAGGAGGCTGGTTGCCGACTCAGGCAATGGTTGCCCGGCCGCGCAGCAGGCTTTGAGCAGGCTTAAAGAACTCTCCATAAGCATTTGCGTAGTGCTGTCGGAGTGTTGTTGGGCACTCTCCTGATAACCGGCAATCAGGGCTTGAGGTTGCTTGCCTGCATTAAGTAGGCGTAAAAATGATATGCGGCAGACACCTTCAAGTACGGCTTCTAGTTGCGAGTTGTCATTAAGTTTTGCCTGGCTTACCCGGCAGGCGGTGCCGACCGGATGGATATTGTCGTAGGTCAGCGGAAAGGCCCCGGCCCGGCGTTGATTGGCAATTGCGACAAATTCATTTTTTTTCTGGCAATCAAGCAGGAGTTCAATATCTTCATGGCGCCTGGCGGTGATTGTAACTGCCAGTAGCGGAAAGATGACGATGTTGTGGAGAGTCAGGATCGGGAGCCGGTCAGGAAGTAACTGGGCTGGGCTTGAACTCACGGGGAAAAGTGCCTCATCTCTATTTTAAATTTAAGTTTCTGAAATTACGTGTGGCTTGTTGATGAAGAGAATGTATGTCGTCGGGAGGCTTTTGTCAAGTTCAGCTGATTCTTTTACGACTCCACGACGCAGGAGATCGACTTTTTCACGACGCCATCACTTTGGTTTGGAAAAAGACTTCCAGATAGGGGAGGTTTACGCGTGGCGACGAGAGTTGCAAATGGGTGCCCGGAGCTTGGTTGCCTGTGACTGCTTGTTCAACTTCCAGCGCAAGTTCAGGGATAAGTAGCAGAGATTTTCGGCCCCATTCGGCAACCACTATGCCCAGCCCCTGCCAATCCGGGTGTTGTTGGAGGAAGACTAGGGTCCAGTGGCGGTTGGAGAGACGTTCGGCTTGGCGAATTCGATTGCTGATTGAGCTGACAGCAGCGATTCTGGTCGTGATCTGATTTTTGTCCAGGGTTGGCAAACCGGCCAGATGCAAGCGAATCTGTTGATGGGCAACCAGATCAAGATAGCGCCTCAAGGGACTTGTGACCCTTATATAGGCATCCAGTCCGAGCCCGAAATGGGATAGAGGGGAGCAGCTAAGGCGGCCGGGGCGCATCGACCGACGCTTGGCAAACATAGCCACCAGGGTTGGCAGGTCGTAAGTTTCAGGCATCTCGTTTGGCGGCACTTGGCCGGCGTGAGGCATAGGCAGTTCATGCTTTTTTGCATATTGAGCACAAGCCGCTCCGGCCATCAGCATCGCTTCACTTACCAGGTTGCGACTTTTAAGGTTAGGCAGGGGGGTGATTGAGATATGGTCACCAGTAACCTTTACCTTACATTCGGGAAGATCAATCTCGATGGCTCCGGCCTTTAATCTTTGTTCCCGATGGGCTTTAGTTATGGAGAGAATCTTCGCTAGTTGACGATTATCTGTGAGTAGTTTTTCGGCCTCGTTGTAGTTGAGACGGGTTACCCGGATGCGGCTGGGGATGATTTCAATATCCTGGATAGTTCCATTTTCATTAATTTCCAGGGCAAAAGATAGGGCTGGCGAGATCTCCTGAAGGCCGACGCCGAGTTTATCGGTCAGACCTTTAGGCAGCATGGCCTGAGTGATTTCCGGCAGGTAGAGGGTTGCGGCTCTCTCTCTGGCAACTTCATCGATCGGGCTGTCAACACTTATCATGCTGGCGACATCGGCAACATGAATCCAGAGCCGCTCTCCGTCAAAACTAATAGCATCATCTGGGTCATTGCTGTCATCATCATCAATGGCGAAGGCTGTAAGTTCGGTCAGGTCAAGGCGTTTTTCATCATCTAAGGGTTTTGGTTCCAGGCTGAGGTGCTCTGAGAACTCGTTGCCGGATAATTCGAGGCGTTGCGGGTAAGGGTTAAATGATGCCTCCCAGAAATCCAGTTCCAAGAGTAAGGCATGAGCATTCTCTCGCGATTGTTGACGGCCTAGATGTTGTAAAAGTCGGCTTTCCGTACCCCGTTCCAGAGCCAGATTTTCGACTTCAGTCAGAAAGGCCCGATCAGAGTTGATGATAGACTTTTTTCCGACCCTTTCAACAAAGGCCTGCCAGCTTTCATAGCGGGCTTTTTTAGCGGCTCTTCTCTCTTTTTCCTGGAGATATTCTTCATCTGAACGAGCTTTGATCCGGTGTGGTGAACCATGAAAATGGACTCCTTCAGTAACGATTTGCCAGGCACTCCATATGGCTGAAGCAGTAGTCTGGTTGAAGACCAGTTCGGCGATCTCCACTAAAGTCGTCTCTTCTCCACTTAAAAGAGAGCGCGCCTCTTCAAGATCATCAATGGGCGGAGTTAAGAGCTTTAAATCGGTAAAAGGGCCGGGGTGAAGGCAGGAGATGTCTTTGGGTCGTACTTTTTTACTTTGAGGTTGGGAGAGGAGATCGATCTCAATTTTATCGCCAAGTCGGACAAGCTTTGCCGGTTGACTTTTATAAAGTAGGAGAGCTCCGATTTTGAGGTGGGTTTGGGTCATATTTTTTTGAATTGTTATCAAGTCTTCTGCAGGAAAGAGAGTTCCTTGATGACCTGAGACTGATCATCAAGGTTGAATTCCAGCAGGCGGCGTAAGTGAGTCATGCTTTCAGCATCGTAACTGCTGAACTTGAATCCATAATGGTTACCATCAAGATGGACCAGACTGGCACTAAAGTTCATTGAGATACTTGAAGAGGGTAGGAAGACCTTGACCAGGGCATCATTATTTAAAGTGAGCGGTAGTTTGGTGCTGGAACTTATGAGGGCGCCTTTCAGGGAGATATCCAGAAGCTCGCCGCCATAAGGGTGTCCTCCGATCTCGATTTTAGTATGGGCCTGGAATTTTATCCGGCTGAAATTACGCTGCTCTTCCATCTTGTTCTCCTTAGATCCGTGAACATTGAGATTTGAAGTTTCTCCCGTTCCTGTTGTAAATCCTTTCCGGTTAAGGAGATCGGGAAGCATTTCTCAATGTATTGTGTACAGCCTATCCGTTCAGGGCTCAACTGTCAACCTCAAATTCTCAATGTGTAGAGTTCGCGGTACACCCCGGGCCACTGATTGTACTTTTGCCGCCGGAGATTGGTTGGACATTTATACGGGTACTGATTCGTTCTCTTAACGCCGATACATGGGAAATGATGCCGATCAGTTTTCCGTCCTGCTGGAGTCCGGCCAGAGTTTCGAGAGCGACTTCCAGGGCACCTTCATCCAGGGTGCCGAAACCCTCATCAAGAAACAGCGAGTCAACCCGGACGTTCTGGCTGGCCATTTTAGATAAACCGAGTGCCAGCGAGAGGCTGACAATAAAACTCTCTCCACCGGAAAGATTTTTGGTCGATCTGATTTCGCCGGCCTGGTAACTATCTATAACACTCAGTTCAAGCGGTTGTTTATCATCGCGAACCAGCAGGTAGCGGTCGGTCATTTTTTCAAGTTGTCGGTTGGCGTGTGACACCATCAATTCAAAAGTCAGGCCCTGGGCAAAGTTTCTATATTTCTTTCCGTCTGCGGAGCCAATTAAGGAGTGCAGTAAGTCCCACTTTGCGCACTCTTTTTTCCGGGCTTCGATCAATAGTCGTTGCTCCTGAAATTTGCTCTTCGCATCCTCGTTATCTTTAAGTTTTTGTTTTTTGGCGCCGATCTCTTCGGCAATTTTATTCAGGGTTTCTCGGAATCCAGCCAGCTCTTTTTTCAGATTATCAAGTGGCAGCGCCGTTATCTTTTTAGCAGTTTCCTGAGATAGGCGGTTTTTTCGATCTTTTTTTCGTGTTTCAATGTCAGCTTGTTTATCGTCAAGCTCTTTGGCCAGCTGGTTTAAGTTGTCTCTTTCGTCGAGGGAGAGCCGACAGGAGAGAAATTTAAGCTCATTCTCAAAACCGGCTTTTTTACAGTTTGTAATAAAAGATGGTTCAAGATCATCGAGTTCAGGTCTTCTTTTAGAGATATTTTCTTTAAAAGTTCTGATGCGGGTTTTCAGATCATTTAACTGCTGCCTGATCTGATCCCGGCTCTCTCTGGTCGCATCTCTAAATTTTTCAACTTTATTAAGCTGCTCTTCTGAGCGTTTCTCTTCTCTGTCTGGATTTTTTTTACCATACAATTTTTGACGTTCAGCTATCAGTTTTTCAAGTTCATTTTTATGTTTGTTTTGAACCTCACGTTTTTCTTTTAGAGCATCACTATGCGCTTGGATAATCGCTTCAAGACTTTTTATATCAACTGTTAAGAGGTTGTTTTTATTTTCTATCTCTGATTTTTGGTTTTGGTATTTCTGCCATTTTTTTAACTTGATAGCGAGAGCTTCTGAAATAGATTCAGGGTTTATATCCGGGGTCAGTTTAAGGCCGAAGGGTTCAATCTTCGAAAAAGTAGAGTCATTTAATTCAGCCTGTTTTTTCAAAGAGAGTTGCAACTCTTTTTCAGATCTTTGGAGGTCTGTATGAGTTTCATCTTTTTTGTGCGATATCTGAACGAGTTGCTTTTCTGCTTCTGCGAAGGCCAGGCTCGATTTTTTCTCTTTAGAGTCTTGCTCTTCAAGATCACGTTCAAGTTTTTCAGTTTTTAGGATCAGGGTGGTCAGCGTATTGATTTTTTCCTCAGTATTATCAATTTCCGGGATATTGCCTTCAGTAAAAGGGTGGTGCAGAGCTCCACATAACGGACATGGTTTGTTCTCTTTCAATTTTGCCCTTTCATCTTCAAGGCTTGCAATCTTTGTCAGATAGGCCATTTCACGGAGCAGCCCATCACGTTCAGTTCGGTACTCCCGAAGTTGGCGGCCACCCAGAAGTTCGGCCATCTCAGTTTTTGTCCGGGACACCTGTTTTTGGGCTGCAGCAAGCTTTTTTTCAAGGCTTAAACAGAATGCCTGTTGTTTGTTTTGTCGGGTGACACTCGATTCAGCCTGTTTTTTGAGATCTGTAATCAGACTCTTTATTGTGGAAATGTTACTGTTTAAAGCCTCTAAGTTCCCAAGCTGTACTTCGATCCCCGTAAGTTCAGTGGCCAGCGCCGCATCAGGGGCATTGGCTGTGAAATACTCTTCTGCCTGGGCGAGTTTTTTTTCCGCAACAGTTTTAATGGTCACATTTTTTTGTCGTTGATCCTTAGCTTTAGAAATCTGGACTTCGAGCTTTTTGCAATCTGTATCAGCATCCTGCAAAGCTGAGTGTTTTTCGCTGATCCGGTAGTCAAACTCTCTGACTTTTTTAATCAACTCCAGTTCTTTTTTATGTTCACTTTTACTCCGTAATAGAGTCTCCTCACTCATTTTGAGGGCGGTCTCTTTAAATCCCAGAGTCTGTTCCCTCTCTGTAAGTTGGGTTTGCGATTTTGTTAAAAGTTTCTGATCATTTTTTTGCTGCTCTCTTTTTACTGTCAAAGTTGCATATTCACTTTCTAGTTCTGTCGCTTTAAGAGCCTTCTGCAATTTTTCTCTATCTGCCGCAAAGGCTATCAAGTTGTTTCTCAACGTCTCTGATTCCTTATTGATTTCGCTGAGCTCACTCTTCAGTGCCGCGATTCCTGTGAGCCATATAATAGATCTCCCCAGCTCCTCATTTTTAGTATTGAGACCCTTTTCACTCTCCAGCTGGCTGGAGAGTGCCAGTTTTAATGAAGCTTCCTCTTCATCGCTTAAAATGGCGATCATGTCAGTTTCAGCTTTTAAGACTTCAAGTTTTCCCTGTTCGTCGCGCTGGCGTTCATGAATGCGTTTCGAAATTTCACTGTAAATTTCGGTGCCGGTGATCTGTTCAAGGATTGGTGCTCTGTCATCTGGTGACGCTTGTAGAAAGGCGGCGAATCCTCCCTGGGCCAGGAGCATGGAGCGGGTAAAACGATCAAAATCCATGCCCGTTTTTTCTTCGATAGCTGTGGCAACATCGCGCTTTTTAGACTCCAGGATCTGACCGCTGACGGCATCTGCAATCTCATGCTTTGAGTCTGCCAGCTTACCGGCTGGTTTTTTGCGGGCTCTATGCTGGCTCCAATGGCAACGAAATTCCCCGGCCCGGGTTGCAAAGGTTACCTCGGCAAAACACTCTCCGGTCTGTCGCGACATAATCTCGTTGCTGTTTTTGCTGATCGATTTTATGCGCGGTGTTCTGCCGTAAAGGGCCAGACAGATGGCATCGAGAATCGTTGATTTACCGGCCCCGGTAGGGCCGGTGATAGCAAATATCCCATCACCGACATATTCGGGAGATGTAAAGTCGATAGCCCACTCACCGCGGAGTGAGTTAAGGTTTTTGAAGCGTAAATTCAATATTTTCATTGATTGTAATAATTATTTTATACGCAGATAAAAATCAATCTGCATAATCTGCGGATTATTGTTCGTTTAAATCTTTTTCTTGTAAGTATTGAATGATTTCTCTGTAAGATTGGATCAACATCGGACGTTCCTCCTCTGTAACTTCATAGGTGTCGAGACAACGGATAAAGACATCATTTACATCCAGATCATTTAGCGTCTCTTGCTTGTCGGCCAGATTTATGAGTCTTTCAATGGTATGCCGATTTTTGATTCGGCGGATCTCCATGCCTGTATCTGTAACGGCTTCTTCAATAAGCTCTCTAAGATTGGCTGCAATTTTGCTTCCGGTGTATTCAATTTCCAGCCATGCCTTGCTGGTGCGGGATTTCAGCTCGTCGATTCTTACAAGAATATCATCCATGTCACCGGAGATTCTTTCTAATTCCTGAAAACATGGAACCGGATGTTCGCTGATTAGCGGGGCTCTGCCGTTGAACTCCACCAGAACCACTATCTTTTCCTGGGCGGCTTCACCGAACCCCATAGGGATTGGCGAACCACAATAGCGGATATGTTCTGATTTCCCAACTCTCTGGGGAACGTGCAGGTGACCTAAAGCCAGATAGTCTATAGAAGCCGGAAAAACATCTTCACCAAGATGGGCTAATGAACCGACATAGAGCTCTCTTACGCCATCTCCATCGACGGTTTTGCCGCCGGTCGTAAAAAGGTGCCCCATGCCAACTGTGGGAATATCTCCAAATTCTCTCTGTTTCTCTTCCGCAATCCGGCAGATTTTTGCATAATGCTTTTGCACACCTTCAATGAGTTTGGCATTTTTGTCGGCAAGACTTTCTCCGGCTTCAACGGTTCGGATATCGCGATCTCGAAGATATGGCACCGCGCAGACTATAGCTTTCGGCACATTAGCAGGGTCATTCAGAATAATAACCTCATCTTCCGGGTTTTCACTGATCGCACCAACCACATAAACATTTAAGGCGCGCAGTAACTCTTTGGGAGCATTCAAAAAGGAGGGAGAATCATGGTTTCCGGCAATCACCACGATATGACGGCAGCCGGATGCCGAAACCTTGCAGAGAAATTGGTAATAAAGCTCCTGGGCCCGGTTGCTGGGCGTACTCGTATCAAAAACATCACCGGCCACCAGCAGGGCCTCGACCCCTTCGCTCACAATTAAATTTACCAGCCAGTCAAGAAAAGCCGAAAACTCATCATAACGTTTTCGCCCAAAGAGTGAACGGCCCAGATGCCAGTCTGAGGTGTGAAGGATTTTCATAAACTCTATTCCGAAGTTTTGTTGTGAATGATTGCATGAAATGTTTATTTCAAACTTTATCCGTTAAACGTCTTACTTCGATTTTTCCTTTCTCAGTCAACCGATATTTCTGCAGGCTGCTTTTAGGTTTGTCAGGAATAGTCATTTTTCTAACTCTTTCATAGATGAAGTTTTTCTGTGGTCAGAAAGCATTGCTTTGGTAATTCGGTTCCCTGATTCATGATCTTGATGTATTGTACATATGAGTAGAGACGGTTTCTCTTCTGTCCGGTTAGCTCTTTAATAATGCCTATCCGTTCAAGTTCTCTGAGGCAGGCATTAACCGTTGCCGGTGAAAGTTGGGTCTGTTCATGGATCCAATTGGGTGACGCAATGGGGCGTTCCAGCAGGGCTTTATGGATAAGGTTGGCAGATCCCGATATTCGTTTCAGTTTGTTGATACGCTGTTCAGCGGATGCCGCTAGTTCCATCAGCTGTTGAGCTGTCTCGACGGCCTGGGTCGCCGTGCTGATGATAGCCTCAGCGAAGAACTCCAGCCAGTTTTCCCAGTCTCCGTTAATGCGGACATCATTTAGCAGTTGATGATAACGCTCTCGATGCGTTTTGAAGTATAGGCTGAGATACAACATCGGTTCTTTGAGAACCTTTTGATCGCAAAGCAGAAGGGTTATCATCAGTCGTCCCAAACGCCCGTTACCATCAAGAAACGGGTGAATTGTTTCGAACTGAACATGAGTCAGTGCCGCTTTTATAAGTACTGGTGTCCGTTCTGGAATATCATGCATGAAGAGCTCCAGTTTCCCCATGCACTTTTGCACTTGCTCGGGTGGCGGAGGAACGAAAGTGGCAGTTCCCGGCCGACTTCCGCCAATCCAGGTTTGGCTTCTGCGAAATTCGCCCGGCCCACTCACTTTGCCTCTTCCCTTGAACAATAAGACGCTATGAATCTCCTTCAGCAGGCAGAGCGATAAGGGAAAGTCTTCACTGAGGCGCTGTAAGCCATGGTTCAGAGCCGCGACATAATTGCTGACTTCCTGAACATCGTCAAAGGGAACGTTCGGTTGGTGCTCAAATTCAAACAAAAGCAGATCTGACAATGAGGATTGCGTTCCTTCAATCATAGAAGAGAGTACTGCTTCCTTGCGTACGTACATATAGAGAAATAGAGAGGTGTCCGGTAAAAGGAGAGCTACGCTATCGAGTCGCCCTAGAGCCAATAGGGCTTGATCAAATTTTTCCCTTAATGCGGATGACCATTCAATCGGTGGAGATGGTGGCAGTGGGTCGGGAATGAAGGCCTGCACCTTTTCCCCGGTCTTCGCTATGGGAAAGTAGCGACCTTGAAGTTTTCGCTTCATCTTCTTCTTTCAATTTTTGAATTAAACCGGTTTATATTTTAGTTTGTGCTCTATGATGAAATAACAGGGATGCGCAAAAATGTCAAGGGAGCGACGCTGATGTTGGGAAGATAGAGATTGTACGGATTTGTCAGGGATACGGCTGACGAACCCCTTCTCTTCCAGTTTCAAGATTATCTGATGTATCGAGGGGGGTGTGGTACGGAAGAATCGCTCCAAGTCAGCTTCCGCCGGCACTCTAGCATGAAATAATAACCGCCATCTGGCTCTGTAGAACAGGCAAAAGTATGATTTTTGAAAATTGTGTTATGATGCACCCGGAATGCCCTGATAAAAGTAGTTGACATAAAAACTCAGGCTTTGTATCTTTATTAAAACAATAGACAATTAGGAGTGAATCATGAAGATAGCCAACAATCTGACGGAACTGGTCGGTAACACGCCGCTATTGCGTATCGCCTCTTTATCTCGTGAAAGCGGAGCTGAAATCGTTGCCAAGTTGGAATACTTTAATCCTTTATCGAGTGTCAAGGATCGAATCGCGGTGGCCATGATCGATGCTGCCGAAAAAACCGGTGGTTTGGTTCCGGGTGGATTGATTGTCGAGCCGACTAGCGGCAATACCGGTATCGGTCTCGCTTTTGTCGCTGCCAGTAGAGGCTATCGACTAATCCTGACGATGCCTGATACCATGAGTCTTGAGCGGAGAAACTTGTTGCGGACTTTGGGAGCGACCGTCATTTTAACCCCCGGTGCTGATGGCATGAAGGGGGCGATTGCCAAAGCAGAAGAGATTTGCCGGCAAAACCCGGGCAGCATCATGCCCCAACAGTTTGCTAACGAGGCCAACCCGGAAATTCATCGTCAGACGACGGCACTAGAAATATGGGAAGATACCGGCGGCAGGATCGATATCCTGGTGGCCGGTATCGGCACCGGTGGTACGATTACCGGCTGTGGTGAAATTCTTAAAGAGAAAAGAGCTGAAATTAGAGTTGTTGCGGTCGAACCCACAGAGTCCGCTGTTCTTTCAGGTGATTCTCCCGGACCTCATAAGATCCAGGGCATCGGTGCCGGCTTTGTTCCAGAGGTCTTAAACTGTGATATCTTAGATGAAATTGTCAAAGTCTCTTCTGAAGATGCGGCGGCCATGACCAGGCAACTGGCCGAAACCGAAGGGGTTTTGGTCGGTATCTCCTCCGGGGCTGCGGCTTTGGCAGCCTTGCGTATCGGTCAGCAACCAGAAAACCAGGGCAAAACTATTGTTGTCATTTTCCCAGACAGTGGTGAGCGTTATCTCTCCGGTTGGATTTTTGCACCTGAAGAAGCGGATTGAAGAGATTTTTATAATCGGTTTCAAGGTCTCTTGTTTTATAGGTTCGGCTGCCAGCTCATAACTGTTTACGATATTTTTTATAGTTGGGAAGCAAAGCTGGCTAGATCCGCACCGTCCAGGTCGCCATCCCCGTCAATATCCCCGCTACAGCTTGTGTCGCTAAAAAATAGTATCTCATTTGCTTGACAAGGAGTATGAGGTGGTCTAGTTTGGCCCGGGTTGTGAAAAGCTCAAAACGTTTTCCAAAGTTTGCGTTGCGATAAAGCTCGATTGGCGTAGGTCGTGGATAGAGGTAATAATTTTTCAAAAATAGGTTTACTTCCGGTATTGCCGGGTCAGGAGTCTCTTTTATGTCACAGGCACATAGTGAAAAACGTCATGGTTTGATTATTATTAATACCGGCAATGGTAAAGGGAAGACCACGGCTGCTTTGGGTACGGTTTTTCGGGCTTTAGGGCAGGGCTTTAAGGTCGCGATGATTCAATTTATAAAGGGCGGCTGGCGTTACGGTGAGTTGCATGCGGCAGAAAAATTTGATAATTTCTCCCTCGAACCGATGGGGCATGGTTTTTTAAAATTGGGTGACGGTGAACCGGCCCCAGAAGATTGTGCTTTGGCGGAGAAGACCTGGGCCCGCTGTGCCGAAAAAATTTTGAGTGATGAGTTTGATCTGGTGGTCTGCGACGAGGTCAATTATGCTTTGAGTTACGGTCTTCTGCCGGTCTCTACGGTACTTGAGACCCTGAATCTAAAACCAGCCCGGGTTCATGTTATTCTAACCGGTCGCGATGCTCCCGAGGAGTTGATCGCAATGGCTGATCTGGTTACGGAGATGCGCGAGATTAAACATCCTTACCAGAAAGGGATCAAGGCGCAGCGGGGGATCGAATTCTGATGGCCTCAGTCGCCGGGTTTTTGGGTTACGTCAACTATCGTGACCCTTTTTTAGGAAAGGCTCTCGATTATCTGCTCGGAGCCGGGCTTAAAGGTGAGACTCTTTTAGAGATTATCATGCCCGAGGGGACGGTCGCGAGCCGGTATGTGGTGGCGGGGCAAATGCGACTTTCGCGATACGCGTCTGCTTTTTGGGGCAAAGAAATCGGGACTGAGGTTGTGACCCGGCCGCCGGCGGATCGCGAACTTAGACTTTTTCCGATCGATAATTCCAAACTTTGGAACCAGATTGTTTTTTTTCTACAACTTGATGGTTCCAGTTGCCAGGATTTACCTTCTGCCGGCGTTGCTGCCCTGGTAATCGGGAAAAAAGAGTATCAGCTTTTGCAGAAGAGGTTTACCCCCGCTACCGGGCATGAAGAGCTCAATAAGATGCTGGTCGAAAGTGGCGGCGAATTTTTTCAGTCTGCAGATCTGGCGGCTATGGTCGATCGAGTTGTGCCACGGGCCCAGAAACTTTTAGGGATTGTCCATTTGGTTTCCTTATGTAAAAGTGAGCGGGAGTTTCTGGCCTTAGATTATGCCTGTGCTCGAATTAAAGAGAGTGGTACACCGGGTCATGAAGGGCCCTTGCAGGTGCGCTCTCTGCTCGGCCGTCTGCATGCGGTTTTTCCGGGGCAGTATTGTGCCGGTCTTTCAATAGTACACCTGATGGCGTCGTAAAATGTCCAGCTACTTCGTTGCGTTACGACCTTCGTCACTGCGGCGTACTTTATGTACGCCTCATTCCTCAGGTCTTGCGCGCCTCGCATCTGAACATTTTACTTCGCCATCCATTTGAGTTTTTTTACAAGTTCCTTATGAAGTCTATGTTGCAGCGTTTTTTGTTTTTACTGATGTTTACATTTCTGCTGCCGGTTGCTGTTGCAGCCTTGACGGTTGAGGATGAAAGCGGTAACACCGTCGAGATTCCGGATAGGGTGCAGCGTATTCTGCCGTTGACCCCGAGTTTGGCTGAGATTCTCTTCGCCTTGGGGCTTGATGAGCGGATTGTCGGGGTTACCGATTTTGCCACATATCCCCCGGCGGCCCGGAAAAAACCTCGGGTTGGTACCTTTATGAAACCCAGCCTGGAAAAGGTTTTGGCTCTGGAACCGGATCTGGTAATTGCCGGAAGTGAACGCCAGGATGAGAAAACCTATGCCGCGCTTAAACATTTTGCTATCCCCGTCTACCGCATAAGGCCGGTTGATTTGAACACTATTTATCGATCGATCAGCAATCTCGGGGAGATTACCGGGACCCTGACTAAAGCCCAGCAGGTTATTCTTGAGATGAAAAAGAAGGCTGCGAAGGTTGAGCGTCGGGTAGCCGGGCTGCCTCGTCAGCGGGTTTTTTACCAGGTCGGCATAGACCCGATTGTATCGGCCAACAGCCAGACTTTTGCGGCCGACCTTATCCGGCGGGCCGGGGGTATTCTGGTGACAGCTGATAATAAGGTGCGCTATCCCCTCTACTCAATTGAACGGGTTATTATTGATGCTCCCGAGGTCATAATTATCTCTTCAATGTCACCCAACACCAACTATCGGCGTTTTCGTCAGAGCTGGCAGCGCTGGAATTCGATTCCGGCTGTTCGTCAGGGGAGAATTCATGTTATTGATTCCGATATGGTTGACCGGCCCTCACCGCGAATCGTTGATGGTCTGGCCCGGCTGGCCGATTTTATCCACCCCGAAGTCCGTTGAAAAGAGAAAATTATATGATCGACGAAAAAAAAGCTAATGAAGAGAAAGGTATCAAAAATCGAAAATATCTGACCTGTGAACGATTTAAAGATGTTTTCGAGGTGCGTGAGGGACTCGCCTGTCGACATCCGAAAGAGACCTGTAAATATCGTCTAGACTGCCAGATCGATCTGATTGGGAAAAACGAGTGAATAATTTATGTCAGCAAATCTCTTAATGTTGCAGGGAACCGGTTCCAGTGTCGGGAAAAGTGCGCTGGTAGCCGGGCTCTGTCGTATCTATCGGCGACGTGGCCTCAAGGTGGCTCCTTTTAAGGCTCAGAATATGGCTCTGAACTCTTTTATTACTCCGCAGGGGGACGAAATCGGCCGTGCTCAGGCAGTGCAGGCTGAGGCCTGCGGTCTTGAGCCCCATGTCGATATGAATCCGGTCCTGATCAAGCCGAACAGTGATGTCGGGGCTCAGGTGATAGTCCATGGTAAACCGGTTTCCAATATGTCAGCGGTCGTCTATCATGGCTACAAGGAGACCGCCTGGCAGGCCGTATCTGAAAGTCTTAACCGCCTTCGTGAAAAGTATGAACTGGTTATTATCGAAGGGGCCGGGAGCCCGGCTGAGATCAACTTAAGAGATAAGGATATCGTAAATATGGGGCTTGCCACCCGCGTCAAGGCCCCGGTTCTTTTGATCGGCGATATCGACAAAGGTGGCGTTTTTGCCTCTCTAGTGGGAACTATGGAGCTCCTTGAGGCTGACGAAAGGGAGTTGATCAAGGGTTTTATCGTCAACAAGTTTCGTGGCGATGTAACCCTTTTAGAGCCCGGCCTTGAGATGATTTCAGCCCGCTGCGGGGTTCCATTTGTCGGGGTTGTGCCTTGGTTCGGTAAAGAGATCTATCTGCCGGAAGAGGATGGCGTTGCCCTTGAAAGTCCAGCTCAAAAAGGGCTGCCGAATGCGGTTTCAGAGGTGGCAGATCAATCTCTTGCAATAGCTGTTATCAGGCTTCCCCATATCTCAAATTTTACCGATTTTGACCCCCTTCTACATGAACCGCATGTCCGGCTCGACTATCTTGAACCGCAAGCTCCATTGGTCGGCTATCATCTGGTTATTCTGCCCGGCAGTAAAAATACCCTTGAAGATCTGGCTCTCTTACAGAAGCTTGATCTGCCCCGACGTCTTAAGGCTTTTAGTGAAGCCGGTGGGGCGGTGGTCGGTATCTGTGGCGGTTTCCAGATGTTGGGGAGAAGTTTGCGGGATCCAGGGATGATCGAGTCGGGCCGCGGCGAGATCGAAGGTCTTGGACTGCTGCCGGTGATTACGGAGATGGCCCCGGAAAAGATTACCGTGCAGTGTCGAGCTCGAGTTACAGCGTCCTGTTTTGGTCACGACCTTAAGGTCCAAGGATATGAGATCCATCAGGGCAGGACCTCCCTTCAGGGAACGGCTGAATCTCTGTTACAAGTGACCCAAACCGATGGTCGTGAGTATGCCGATGGCTTTATTGCTGATCATGGTCGAGTTTGGGGCAGTTATATGCATGGAATTTTTGATGATGACAGTTTTCGCACTGCTTACCTCGGCTGGTTACGGAAACAGGCGGCCAGCGGCCGGCAATCATCACAAGCTGCCGCCCCTGGAATATCCTACAAACAACGTAAAGAGGATGGGCTCAATGCTCTGGCCGATCTTTTGTCATTATCACTAGATATGAAGATGATCGATCAATTGGCGGGTCCCTAATTTTATGGTTGTCGGTCAGCGTCGGGTGCCGGCGCTTCTCTATTGTCTGTTGCTTTTACTGCTGCTTTTCTTGATGATCATAGGAGCCGCTTCGGTCGGCGCAGCTCAGTTACCACTATCTGCGGTCTGGCAGGTTTTTGCCGATTTTATCTCAGGATCTCTAGAGGTTGCGGTCGAGGGCAGCGCTGCAGCTGCCCGCTTGATCATTATTGATGTTCGTCTACCTCGGATCCTGACCGCACTTCTGGTCGGGGCCGGGCTGGGTGTAGCCGGGGTTGTCTTTCAAGGGCTTTTGCTTAATCCGCTGGCCGATCCTTTCACGATCGGGGTTTCAGCGGGAGCTGCATTTGGCGCAACCGTTGCGATTATGTTGCCGACCTTATGGCCTTTGGCCACCATTTTTTCAGGTCCTGCCGTAGTTCCCTGGTTTGCTTTTGCCGGTGCCGTTCTCTCTTTGGCGTTGGTCTACTTTATTGCTCGCAGTCGCGGCCGAGTAATGCCTGAGAGCATGATTCTGGCGGGCGTTATTGTAGCTTCATTTCTTTCGGCCCTGATCAGTTTTATGAAAAGTATTGCCGGGGAAAAACTGGCTTCGGTGGTATTCTGGATCATGGGCGGCTTCTCCGGAGCTCTCTGGTCGCAAGTGTTGCTGCTCCTGCCCTATTGTCTTATCTGTCTGATTATTCTCCAGGCTCATGCCGGTGCACTCAACATTATGGCGATGGGCGATACCACAGCTCTGCAGCTTGGGGTTGAGGTCTATCGAGTTCGGCGGCGCCTGCTTCTGGTCGCCGCTCTGCTGACTGCAGCTGCGGTTTCGGTCAGTGGGGTGATTGGCTTTGTCGGCCTCGTGGTACCGCATATAAACCGCCTTCTTTTAGGCCCCGATCATCGTCGTCTGCTGCCGGCTTCAGCCCTTTTGGGAGGGCTGGTTCTGGTCGCCGCCGACACCCTGGCCCGAACCGTAGCCGGGCCGACTGAAATTCCGGTAGGCGTTGTTACCGCTCTACTCGGAGCGCCATTTTTCTGCGTTATCTTCAAAAAGAAATTTCATGATGATAAATAGTTCCGACCATTCAAGCCCACAAGGCGGGGGGATAGCTGAGAACCAGTCTGCGGCCTCTAAAGCATGGGACCCGATTCTTGAAGTTACCGGTTTAAGTTGCGGTTATGGTGAGCAGGTTGTTCTCGATCAGCTTAACTTTAATCTCTGGCCCGGTTTTTTTTGCGGAATTTTAGGACCCAATGGTTGCGGTAAGTCGACCCTTATCAATACTATCTGTCGGGTCAATGAACCGCTTGGCGGGAGCTTGCTGTTTGGTGAGCAGGAGTTACGTACGATTTCGCGCCAGGAGTTGGCGGCTAAGATTGCAGTGGTTCCACAGGAGACCCATATAGCCTTTCCCTTTAAGGTGCGTGAAGTCGTGGCGATGGGTCGTAACCCTCATCTTTCAGGGTTTTTCGGCAGTGGTTATGATCTTGAAAATGAGATGGTTGATCAGGCTTTGACAGCGACCGGCATCAGCCATCTGGCCGAGCGGGCAATTACCCGTTTGAGTGGTGGCGAACGTCAGCTGGTTATGCTGGCTCGGGCTTTGGCTCAAGAGCCTCGACTGCTGCTACTCGATGAGCCGACCTCAAATCTCGATATCAGTCATGCCGTTGGTATTTTGCGCCTTGTGGCTGCCAAGGTAAGGCAGGAAAAACTAGCAGCTCTGGCCGTTTTTCATGACCTGAACCTGGCTGCCGTTTTTGCCGATTATCTTTTTCTGGTAAAAGATGGCACTATTCGTTATCAGGGTGAGACCAACGAGGTTATAACCGAGGAGATTCTCAGCGATCTCTACGAGCTTCCGCTGACGGTTTATACCCCGCCGGGACTTGGTCGGCCTCAAGTTGCAGTTTGCGTTTAGTGCTTTACAGAACATTTTATTGTTAAGAAAACAAGAAAATGTTCTGTAAAGAGCACTTTTTTTTGCGGGGCGTAATGATGTTTGGGTTGCGGAAATTGTTTTCGCATTAATCAGTTATCCCACGGATCGTCCGGCAGGGAGCGATTGCCGGCGTCAAAAAAAGCTGCGGCCAGATTGCGACCTGGAGTGGTTGTCTGAGGGATTTCGGCAGCCCAGAAGAGGGTGCTGATCTCTGCGGCTTTGAGTTTTGTGGCCGGGGTGGCCGGGAGATAGGTTTCGGGCTGGTTATCGGTAGTCCGAATCAAATTGGCTCGGGTGAGCTGCTGCAGGATTCTGCCGGTCGTAATCGTTGACTCCTGGGTTGCAGTGGCAAGAGCTGTAAGGGTGGCGTCTCGGCGCTGGTCGAAATGTTTGTAGATCTCATTGACCAGGTCGAATGCGAGGGCCAGTTTCGGTCCTGGGGCTAAGCTTTGGCCATTGGCGTGGTAGTTTTTGTAGTGTTGAGTTGTGAAGGCGACTTCAGCGCCAAGAAGAAAAACCAGCCAGGCTGAATGAAGCCAGAGCAGAAAGAGGGGGACGGTTGCGAACGAGCCGTAGATGGCGTTGTAGTTGGCGACGCCTACCTGGAGCAGGATAAAGACTTTCTGCAGAGCCATCAGGCCAACGGCTCCAGCCAGCCCGCCAATCCAGGCAGCTTTGGCTTTAACCCTGATATTGGGCAGGAAGAGGTAGAGAAGAACAAAGGTCAGGGCTAAAAGAAAGAGTGGTAACATTTTAAAGAGCAGCCCTTGCATCCAGGCTAGAGGTATAAAGGTGTCAAGATGTTTGGCGATGGCCGGTGTGTTGAGCATCGTGGTTGCCCCGATACCCAGGTTGATGGTCAGCGGGCAGATGATCATCAGGGCCATATAGTTCATGATTTTACGACCGATACTACGGCCCTGATCGACCTGCCAGATCGCATTCATAGCCTCTTCAATGCCATTGATAACAATCAGTACGGCGATCAGCAGAAGAAAGGTGCCGATCATTCCCAGGGCAGCAAAATTGGTACGGTCTACGTAGTCAAAAACTTTGTCTACGGCGTCATAGAGGTGGGCACTGAAGTCTCTTGTCGTTTCCGGGTTTGGGATCGGTGCGGAATCTGGGGCTATTTTCCCCAGTTCCGGTGTCTCTTTTTGCGGGGCTGCGGGTTTTAAGGGTGGCGCTAAAACATTCGTTTTTGTTTCACCGGCCAGGTTGTCAATCAGGCGATAGGCCGCCTGCTGCATTTGGTCGCCGGCTCCCATACCTTTGAGCACGGCAGTACTTAAAGCCAGCATCGGAACCATTGAAAGGACGATCGAATAGGTTAGAGCAGCTGCCCGCAGGTTGATGCGGTCGCGCTTGTACTCCTTGAAAAAGATAAAGAGAAAACGGCAGAGATGACGCAGGCCGAGCTGCCAACCGGAAAGTTTAGTGGAGTCGCTGGGCCAGAGCC
Source organism: Thermodesulfobacteriota bacterium (assembly GCA_024762675.1). Taxonomy (GTDB): domain Bacteria; phylum Desulfobacterota; class Anaeroferrophillalia; order Anaeroferrophillales; family Tharpellaceae; genus Tharpella. The sequence goes on from JANTGZ010000021.1 coordinate 20,661, forward strand.
AATGGGTGATCTTGACGATGTCCATCTAGTTATTTTCCCCAATAATGATTTAGTGAGAAATTGTGGAATAGCCGGGTTGTAAATTTTTACGACGCCAACATCATATAACAAGCGATTGTTAACTACAACCGGAAAATTATCAAGTTTTAAAATATGCATCATATATATGACATAATTGTTGTCGGGGCAGGTCATGCAGGTTGTGAAGCGGCTTTGGCGGCCGCCCGGATGGGATTGAATGTTCTCGTTTTTACTATTAATCTCGATACAATCGGCCAGATGTCCTGTAATCCGGCGATTGGCGGGTTGGCCAAGGGTCACCTGGTCAAGGAGGTCGATGCCCTGGGCGGGGCCATGGCCCGGGTCACCGATGGTTGTGGGATTCAGTTTCGGACCTTGAATACCTCAAAGGGGCCGGCGGTTCAGGGAACCCGGGTGCAGTGCGATAAATTACTCTATCATCGGGCCATGAAACATGAGCTCGAAAATCAGTCAGGGGTTGAGATTCGCCAGGCGATGATTGATCGTCTGCAGGTCGATAATGGACGAGTTGTCGGAGTGGTTGACGAAACCGGCTTTCAGCATCGGGCCAATGCCGTCATTATAACCACCGGGACCTTTCTTAATGGTTTGATTCATATTGGATCTTTTCGTCAGGCAGCCGGTCGAACTGGTGAATTTGCGGCTCAGGCCCTGGCTCAAGATCTAAAGAGCCAGGGATTTAAGTTGGGTCGTATGAAGACCGGAACGCCGCCGCGTATGTTGCGCCGTTCAATTGATTTCAGCCGGCTCGAACGTCAGGATGGTAATCCTGATCCGCTCCCTTTTTCAGTTTTGACGGCAGTCGTAAAGCAGAAGCAGTTGCCGTGTTATCTTACACGTACAACAGCTCGGACTCATGCCCTGTTGCGGGAAAATTTGCACCTTTCACCTCTTTATAATGGCACGATTACCGGAGTCAGTGCTCGTTATTGCCCCTCACTTGAGGATAAAATTGTCAAATTTCCTCATCATGAGAGCCACCAGGTGACTCTGGAGCCTGAAGGTTATGAGACCGAAGAGGTCTATGTCAAGGGGCTTGGCAACTGCCTTCCGGTCGAGGTGCAGCAGGAACTTTTTCATACCATACCGGGTCTTGAAGATGCTGTGGTCATGCGTCCTGCATATGCTATCGAATACGATTTTATCGAGCCGACTCAGCTTAAGCCGACCTTGGAAACTAAGAATATAGGCGGCCTCTATCTTGCCGGCCAGATTAACGGCACCTCTGGATATGAAGAGGCGGCCGCTCAAGGTATTATTGCCGGGATCAATGCGGCCTGTAAGGTTAAAAAGCTGGAACCTTTTCTTTTAGACCGCTCTCAAGCCTATGTTGCCGTGATGATCGATGATTTGATTAATCGTGGTACTAGAGAGCCTTATCGTATGTTTACTTCGCGAGCAGAGTATCGTCTTCTTTTACGTGAGGATAATGCCGATTTAAGATTGACGGAACGGGCTTTTGATTTGGGGTTGGTCGAAAAACTACAACTTGAAATGGCAAAAGAGAAAGAAGCTCTGACCGAGGAGGGCAAGAAACGTTTGGCCGTTATCAGGATTAAACCGGAGGCTGCTAAAGCAACCCTCTCTCGCCTTGAAACGCCGGTTTTGAGGCAAAGTATAGCGGCCTCTGAGTTGCTTAAAAGGCCGCAAGTGCGTTGGTCGGATCTTGAGGAGTGCTCAGGCGAGGTTGTTGAACTTGGGGATCGGCTGGGACCGCCGGCTCGGCGGCAAACCGAAATTCAGATAAAATATGAAGGCTATATAAAACGACAGATGTTGGCGGTGGAGAAGTTTAAGCAACTTGAGAAGGTGAAAATCCCGGCCGACTTCGATTACCAGAACCTGCCGGGCTTAACGATTGAAATGTCCAATACTTTGCAAGATGTTCGTCCTCTATCCTTGGGGCAGGCTTCTCGTCTGCCAGGTGTAACCCCAGCGGCTATTTCGGTACTGATGATTTATTTGAAAAAGAGTCGGAAGAGTGGCGGTGGTTGATTTTACATTTATCTCTAACCATCTACTTCGTCGTACCTTCCTGAATAGTTACCCAGCTGGCACCATTATTAAGGTTGTACTCTTCGGGCCAGAGCTGTAAGCTGATGTAGTGGTTGTAGCCGTTTTCCTGGTCATCAATCAGGTGGACCCAGCCGCCACCGCCCTGGCCTAATGCAATGACGATTTCGTCACTGTCGTCACCATCAAGGTTGCCGACTGCAGGGCGGGTTTCACCTGACATTTCATTATACTCCTGCCACCAGGGGATCTCCAGCCAGGCCTGGTTGGAGAGGTTTCCATCATCATTTAAACTTTGGATCTCGAAAGCACCATTGGAGCCGGCACCCAAGCCGATGATAACCTCGTTTTTACCATCTCCGTTGAGGTCGCCGACCACCGGCCGACTCTCGCCGTTGAGCTGATTGTAATCGGACCAGCCAACTTCACCCCAAGCCATATGCTCGCCGTTACCGGAGAGAACTTCATAGGTACCACCGGGAATTTCGGGGTTATCTGCAAGCGGACCGAAGCCGATAATAACATCATCTTTGCCGTCACCGTCCAAGTCGCCGCTGGAAGGGCGGACTTCTCCCATGGCCTGATTATATTCAGACCATGTTGAGTTCATCCATGAATGGTGTTTGAGCTGGTTGTCAACAACTGAAAAAACCTCAATAGTGCCCATGCCCCCCTGGCCCAGGCCGATCAAGATTTCATCTTTGCCATCACCATCCAGATCTCCACAGGTTGGCCAGGTTTCACCGTTACTTTCATTGTAGACTTCCCAGTCGACCTGGCCCCAGAAGAGATGTTTATGGTTGTCGTCAAGGACTTGAAAATAGCCGTAGGGTGCAATTTTTTCGGTCGCTATTGGGCCCATGCCAACGATTATTTCATCTTTTCCGTCACCGTCTATATCGCCGTGGGCGACTCTCGATTCACCTCTATGATCATTATAGTAAGACCATCCAGTTCTTGTCCAGTGGTCGTGAAAATAGTCGTCGGTCAGAGTTTTAATCCAGCCGCCATCACTCGGCCAGGGGCCGGTTCCAGCTACGATTTTTCCGGAACCGGAGGTCGTTGGGAGGGTTTCAGCCCTTATTGAGGAATCATTCTCTTCCCCGAAATTCTGGTTAAGGAGCAACGGGTTGAGAGTAAATGAACTGGTCATCGAAATGGTCGGAGAAGTTCCTGTAGGAGTGATTGGTTCCTGCGGGTCGACGTTGGTCGTTGTCGTAGGAGTGGTTGGTTCCTGCGGGTCGTCGTTGGAAAATGTTATGGCAGTAGAAGTTGTTGAGGTCGTTGTCGGGGTGGAGAGTGGTTCTTTTAAAACTTCATTGGAATAATCGCTTTGGTTGCCTTGGGCATCGTAGGCCTTGACCGCAAAAAACCAGTTTATTTTCGCATTTAAATCGTTAACCGTGAAGGTGGTATTGAGGCCGGCATCAAGCGGAGTAAGGTAGTTTCTGCTCGATTTGCCGTAGTATACCAGGTAGCCGGTGACTGACTCTTCCTGATTGGGATCCCACTCCAGGGTGATGTTCTGGGTTGTTGCCTCGTCATTTTGGTCGACTACAATTGAAGCCTTGACGGGACTTTTTGAAAAGAGGAGCAAAGCAAGGATCATTGTTAATAATAGCGTTAGCCGGGGGTTTGTGAGTTCACTTTTGCTCTTCATTTTCTTCCTCCCCTTATTTTTAAGGGCTTGTAGCCTTACTTTTCCCCTCCTGAAGGTTATTGATGATGGGATCCAGAGAGGGTATAAAACCAAGTATCGGCAGATCAAGATAGCGGGCCGCTTGGCGGCCGGATTTAAATGATGGATCGAGAAATTCACGAAAGCCGATGATAATCAGAACCGCAATGAATGGCAATAAAGTAACTGCCGCCGCCGGTCCGAATCTTTCATTCCGCCACCAGGCGTGGTGTTCGGTTTTTTTCAGTTTAGTTTTGTCAAGTTGCAGTTGTTCCGGTCGATTGAAATTCCTTGCTTTCATGATTGCCGCAGGCTGCCGGTGATAACCAGCTCGCAGACGGCTTAAGAGTCGGCTTGTGTAGTAGTTGACGAGCTGGATGCCAAGATCTGCATCTGGGCCGTAATAGCTGAGCTCTAATAGGTTGTTTTTGTCAAGGGTAAGTGATAGCGCCTCAATGGTTGCCAGTATTGTGTTTTTGTCTTTAAAATTATATTCTGCAAGACCTGGATCGGTTTCAGCCAGGCGTTGCCAACTGGCTAAAGCCAGCCGGTCGGTAAAAAAAAGATTAGGTGTCGTCACCAGGCTTTTTAGAGAAATTGTATCTACCGGACTGCTGGTGACGGCAACCGGATAGTCGGGATGTGCTCGCAGGGAGCGGGTTAATGTAAAGCGATCGGCTTTAATACCTGTGATAAGCAAAAAGGCTGCCAAGGGGATAAGAGCTAGGATTAGCCAGAGTGAATGTTGTGTCAGGGCGTAGAGATAACGGCGTAAATTGAAGAGCATGGTTATACCTCTTGTCGGGGATTGGGTAAGTATATGATAACGGTCTTGAAATTTAAGTGGCCATCGGATTACGATGTTGGTTGATGATTAGACCAAGAATGCGGGCGCCTGAAACATCGAGCATGGTTTGAGCTTTTTTGACCATCTGCCTGGGGGTCTGGTTGGCCATAACGGTCAGGGCCAATCCATCCGCTTCGGAAGCGATGGCGACCGGGTCAACCATATGGCGATTGGCTGAAAGTATGGCGGCACAGTCGATTATGGTCAAAGCATAATTGTTGCGTACGCGCTGGACAATTTCAAGGGCATTTTTAGAGGTTTCTAGTTTTTCCTGGTAGGTGGGGGCCGGTAAAATGTCAAGATTTGTGTATGGCGTTGCTACTACCTGCTCATGCAGGTTGTCGTTGGCGATGCTCTCTTCGAGGTTGAATTTTGTTTCAATACCAAAGAATGTATGCAGGGTTGGCGCATGCCAGTGGCAGTCAATAAGTAGCGCTTTGCCTGTAAGGTTGCGGGCGGCAACAATGCCGAGGCCGGCTGTGAAGGTACTTTTTCCCTCTTTTGCCGTGGCGCTGGAGATAACAATTACAGGGTTGTTGATCCCTTTGAGGGTGGCCTGAATGGATGCGAAGATTCTTCCGGTTTCGGCAAGTATCCCGGTAATTTTTGCTTTGCTGTCAGGGGTAGTGGGTGTTTGCAATTTCATCTCCTCGCTGTTGGGGACAAGTACGTTCAGTAATCTTCATCTCTCATGGACAATAATTAAAAAATAACCTACTGTCAAATACAAAGTCGAAGCAGGCGATTATCTTCTTGTCAGTTGCCGATTATGAGGGAGTTGTTGATAATGGTCAGTTGACCTGAAATGAGCAGCTCTATGGCTCGGGCCGGAGTGTCGGAGACCAGTGGCCAGTAGCTGCCACCTGCCGGAGATGAAGGGATGGTGACGCTTGTGGTGCTCTCGGGAACCGAATCGCAGTTCCAGTTGAAATATCTGTCCCAGGTGGTGCTGTTTCCTAACCATACTGCCTGGTCGTAAAGATGGAGCCGTCCCCATCCGGTAGTATATTCAAACCCCGAATCTCCAATATCTATGGCCTGGTTTTTCAGGGATTCCTGGACCTTGGCAGGGCTTAAACTCGGGTTCTTGGAGAGTATCAGGGCTGCGGTGCCGGCGACGTGAGCTGTAGCGGCAGAGGTTCCTGAGAACCCCAGATTTCCGAAACTGTCAGTGGTGACATTGGTATATGCGGCAATGTCGGGCTTGTCGAGGCCTCCTGCGGCACTGCCGCCCGGGCCGTTGGTCGGTCCTTCAGAGCTGTAGGTCTCCTGTATATGTGTGAATGTATCGATGGCACTGACGGTTGTCGCTCTGGCTGCATCAGCCAGATTGGGCAGGCTGCGGCTTGCAAGGGTCTCACTAAGGTGTAGCCTTCCATTGTTGGGAGCAGAGATTTCGAAATTTACGGTTTTCGTGGCACTGAGAGTCTCGATAGTAAATCCATAGACTGTCGCTGAACCGTAAGTAATAAAAGTGACCGCCTCTGTCGGGGTTTGGCCGGGAGCCCCATTTTGATCGTTTTGACTTTTCCCCAAGTATTCCCAACCGGTGCCACCTTCAATGTCCCAGCGATAAACATAGAGATCGTAATCCTGGTCAACATTTTGCCAGTCATTCCAACGGACAAAAATTTTACATTCAATTCCGGCTTCAATCTCATTGTCGCCATTTTCATTCAAGAAAAGATTGTACTCGTTGTTGTCGGAAAAGTTGTGGACATCATCATCGTCAGGGTCGTAAAAATCTCCTCCCCAATGGCGTTGCCGATCATTGCCGGCCGCGGTAACCCAGATGATGCCGGCATTGTAAGCCTCGTTTACTATATCTGCAAGCTCACCGGTGCCGTCCCCGGGGTCAACGTTGTAAAAGCCAAATGAGGTTGAGATGATATCGACATTATACTCATCTATCAGCCAGTCGACAGCATCCTGGAGGTCTAGATGGGTCTCTATCTTAGCTAAAAAGAGGGTCGCCTGGGGAGCGAGATCATAGATGACCTCGGCACAAGCGGTGCCATGAGATGAAATGCTGTTATTGTCAATTTCGCCCTCATCTTCACCATCAACGAAATTTTGTACTGATACAGTGGGCGGTAGCTCGCTGCCTAGTAGGTCGGTGTAACCATTAAAGCCTATATCAATGATTCCGACCTTGATGCCTTGTCCAAAGAATCCGGCATTGTGCCAGTTGTCAGCATTGATTTCAGTGAGAGCTTCAGAGTCATTGGCACCGGTGTAGGCAACTGCAACGTGTGGGGTCTTTATGAAATTAACCTCTTTTAAGTTAGTCAAAGAGTTTAGAGAGGTTAAGGGGATTAGGGCCTGGATGGTTGTCTCTTTGCGGTTGTGGCCGGTTACGGTTCCGTCGAGCCGGCTGATACTTTTTTCAACTGCTTGTCGATGTTTAGCCTCGCACTTTACATATACACAGATAGTTTCTGTTGATTGCTGATCGCGGCGGTTTTCGGGTTGGGAGGTAGCTTGGTTCTCTTCAAGGCTGTCAAGCAGTGCTCTCTCCATTTTGCGGTTGAGGAGGCTGTCCATCTTGGGGTTGTGAAATTGCCAGTTGTTAAGTTGTCGTTTTTTAAGGTTGGGTTGGGGAGTTGGGGACGGGATTTGATGAGTCTGAATGACTCTGTCGGTGCTGGCCGGCAGACTGGCTGAGGCCGATATGTTTCGAGAAGAATATAGAATGGTGAGTTGCAAGGTAAGGAGCAGAAAGAAGATAATGGAAAGTTTTTTCATCTACTACTCCAGTTTTTGTCATGTTGGCTCATAGTCAGCTTAGGTCGGTTTCAGGTGTCTGCGGGGTGTAGATTGAAATTTTTGTTTGGCCAGACTGACCTTGGGAGCCCGGCTTATTTACGCGAGCAATAACTATGCCGAAACCTATATCCCTATTTAAACATAAAACCGCAAAATACTCAAATCCGATTTTAAGGCTTTGGTATTTTGCGGTTTTTTTTAGTGTTTCTTTTGTTGGTGGTGTTTGGTTATTCGCGATTACCTAAATGCTTTTTGACGGCACTGTGTAGTTTGCGGTAGCGGCGATAGGTTTTCTGGTAGCGCACTGCAATTTTTTGCCGGGTTTTCAAGCTCTCCTGTAGTGCTGTAAATATCTCAAATGTTAGTTTATCTCTTACTTTGCGGGTTGACAGTTGCTCTTGTAACTGTGTGTTTAGGGAGTTTACCATGCTCTCCAGAAAAGTGATGCGATGAAGAAGTTTGCTCATGTCGGGGGCTTTTGCGCTCTCTGGAGCCTCTGCCGGTCGGGTGGGCGTGACTACCTCTTTGCTTTTCTCTTTTTTGGAGAGGGTGCTTTCCTGATGAGATGTTAAGACCGTCCCAATAGTTTTATCATCAATTGTTGCCAGCCCATCGGCATAGCCGTGGACCAGGGCCATGTCGCAAATGTAGTTGATCTTTCGAGGGATTCCTTGACTTGCTTTCCAGGTTGACAGGCATGCAGCATCGCTGAAAAGGGTAGCGTAGGTCGGGCAGCCGGCAACATGCAGGCGATGACCTATGTACTCCTTGACTTCCACCTGATTTAATTTACCCAAGTGGTGGGTATTTTCCTGTTGGGTTGGTTGCTCGAGGTGGGGTTGGTGCAGTTTCTGGAGCAGCTCCGGCTGGCCTACAAGGATAATCTGAACGAGATGCTCTTTCTCGGATTCAAGGCTTGAAAGCCTGTGAACCTCCTCTATTGTTTTATCGGGAAGGTTCTGGGCCTCATCGATAATCAGGGTGACTTGTTTGTTTTTCTGGCGTGAGGTGGTCAGGAAATTTTGGAAAACGGCTAGCAACTCTTTCTTATCAAGGCCTTCGTGCGCGAGTTCAAACTTTCGGCAGATGAGCTTTAAAAAGAGTTCAGGATTGACGTCGGTGTGGCTTATGACCCCTACCTGAAGGTCTTCCGGAAGATGACGCAAAAGGTAGTTGATCAAGGTTGTTTTGCCACAGCCAACTTCCCCGGAGATAACGACAAACCCTTTGTTCTCCTGAATAGCATATCTCAGGTAGTTGTAAGTTTTATCGTGTTCCGAACTCATATAAAGAAAATCCGGATCGGGGAGAAGATCAAAGGGTTTTTCTTGCATGGCATAAAATTCTTCGTACATCGTCCGTTTCCTTCTAGTTGTAAGATTTATTGAAAATAGTTCCAATTAACGGTGATTCACCCAAGCGTTCAATCGCTTGTTTTATGTCCTGTTTAGTTGTTTTCTCCGCTTCTACAACCATGACAATTCCATCAACCAGTTTAGAGAACACCTGGGAGTCTGCGTTGGTGAGGATGTCGGGGCCGTCAAATACCAGAATCCGATCTTTGTAACGATTTTTCATCTCTTCTACGAGATCAGCCATGCGGCTGGCTCCTAGCATCTCTGAAGAAGTTGTGAGCGGAGTGCCTCCGGGCATAATCGTCAGCTTGTCGATGCCTGGATTGATCAGGACTTCAGATATTGATGCCTTGCCGAGCAGGTATTCAGCCAGTCCCTTGCCCTCTGCAAGGCCTAAGTATTTGTGGATTGCCGGCTTTCTCAAATTAGCGTCAATCAACAGTACAGTACGATCCACTTCTTGGGCGATACTGATAGCAATGTTAATGGCATTGACAGTTTTGCCTTCACCGGGCCTTGGGCTGGTAATCAGCACTGAGTTGCCGCCGGTACTGAGCAACCGCTGCAACATCTGGGTTCTCAAGATCTTGACTTGGTCGGCCGCTGGATGAATACGGCAGTCGTGAATAATTTTATATTCGTCCAGAATTTGCCGGTCGAAATGCTCTTTTTTGGTTTTGGCGACCCCGGGAGTCTTTTTTTGAACCGCTAGTTTATCCTCAGTATCAATCTCTTTATGGGTAACTGTTTTGCTTTCCGGGGTGCTTGTCTTTGTCTCTTTAGGGTGTAGTGCGTTTTTTGTTTCTTCATGGCTGACGGGCTGAATTTTTTTCAGTCCATCTTTTTTCCCCTCTCTTTCAGTTCTTGCCAGTGCTTTTTTAAGTATATCAGTCATATCTTAAGAGCTCTTATCTTTATTTTGCTGGCCAGTGAAATTCTTTGTTTGCTTGTGGATGCTTAGCCCTATTTAATGTTGAGGGGCTTGCAACTATGAGAAATATCTTGTTCATCTATCTTTTCTTAGCCCGGGAAAAGATCGTCAAACTGCACACCTAAAGCTTTAGCTACTTTTAGTTTAGAGTTTTTCGCAGTCGTTACCCCTTTTTCCATCTTCGAGACTGTCTGTGGGGCCAAGCCTGCTTTCCGGGCCAATTCAGCAATGCTCCACGCGTTGGTTTC
>JANTGZ010000022.1 GCA_024762675.1 Thermodesulfobacteriota bacterium
ATTTTAGGGTGCCGACCAATTAGTGCGAAATCCAGGATGGGCAAAAGCGGCAAGGTACCATAACCGCCACGGGCCGCAATCAGGGCCTTTACATCGGGATCAAGCAACAGATTTTCAAAATCAGCCAAACGAGCTCGCAGATCACCTGCCACATGATAAGTTCGACTTAAAAGTGAGCTACCCTTCCTATTTCTGAAACCTGATTGAGTAAGATACTCTTGCCCTTTACTAACATATTCCAGACGCACCGGACTGGCGGGAGCAAATATTCCCAATTGCTCTCCAAATTTCAAAACCGGCGCTTTCAGTATTTCTATTGTCATAAATAGTCATAAACAGATAGACACAACACAGCATAATCAGTCGTAAATTGAATCGGCAACCAGCCTTAGCAAAACAATTGACAAAAGTCAAAAATTATATTAAGTCCTTCAAATAATTAGATTTTTATGACAGCATAATAGGGTTTTAATCAACCTTGACACTAGCGCTATCGAAATAAAGCATAAAGCGGGCGGCACAGTAAATGCTTACATTAAATTCTTATTTAAATTCGTAAAAACGTGTTTACGCTCTTTAGGGGTGCGCAAATTAAAAGGCGGACTCCTTACGAGGACGCCCAAATTAAAGGTTTTCAAACCTGCAACTATAGAATCATTTTAAATTGACTAAAAAACCAGGTTTTTTATCCAGACTTAAGAACGCCTTCACCCGACACAAGGATACGGCGGTCGAGATTTCTGACGAGGATATCAGTTCGCTTGAAGAACAACTCAAGCAAACTCCTAACAATTTCCGCTTACGTCTGAGACTGGCTGACAGTTATCTGACTCGTGGTGAACGTGAAAGGGCCCTGGAAGAGTATTGCAAAAGTGCTCGCCTTTATTTGAAGCATGATTTTACGCCTTTAGCTGTCGCCACCTATAAAAAAATCATCAACGAAGAGCCTCAACACCTTGAAGCAAATCTCGAATTGGGCCGCATTTATCGACAAAATAAATTTTATGCCGATGCAACCACTTATTTCCGCACGGCATTTGACGCCTATAGAGAAAACGGTTTAAATGATGATGCTCTACAAACACTGGAAACTATTATTGAAATTGCCCCTGACAAGGAGCCTTACCGCCTTTTGCTTCATGAACTCTTTCCGGAACACCGGGAGAGCGAAAAGAGTATTTATTCAGACATTATCATCACCCATACACAGACCCAACCCGAACCCCGGCCACCCTCGGAAAGCAATGATGAAACCAACCTTTTCTTCGATTTAGGAGCTGAGCTGGGAGATGAATTTGAGAAAATTGACAGTTTTCCCATAAACGGAACCGGAAACAACGAAGCTGAAGGAAACCTTCAGGAACACGGCGTTGAGAAAATTTTTCAAACCCTGAAATCAACCCTTCATGAAGATAAAGACGACACTGACTCGGATAAATTCCATTACAATCTGGCTTTAGCTTACAACGAACTGAAGATGCCGGAACAGGCTTTACTGGAAAGTGAAGAAGCCCTTAAATCAACCAATTTTCGCCTTCCGGCCCTACTTTTACGTAGCCGCATTTTTTTAGATCAAGGATCACCTTCGACAGCATTATCCCAAATTCAGCAAGGCTTATTGGAAAAGGGTCTGTCCCGAGAGGATTTCTTAACCTTTAAATCGCAACTTGGCATGATACTCAAAGAGATGGGACATTACCCCCAGGCTCTTGAAGCTTTTCTTGAAGCCTACTCCCTGGACCCCGACAACAAGGAGCTGGCCGATGAGATTTCCACACTCGAAAATTCCACCGGCCGGATCGAACCAACCTGAACTCAACCCGGAAAAACGTAACCCGAAGAGAATACCAGAAAAAATATAACCTTGACCATCTTTGAGTTAAAACCAATTAGGTAAGCGAAGAATTATAATGGCGATTTTTAATTACAAAAAGAGAGAGATAAGTGCCAAGATTGTCTATTACGGCCCGGCCCTTTGCGGAAAAACAACTAATGTTCAGTATATTCATCAGAAGTTAAATCCGCGCCAAAGAGGCGAACTGGTCTCTTTGGCGACCGATGCCGACCGCACTCTCTTCTTCGATTTTCTGCCGATCGAGCTGGAGAATGTAGGTGGCTTCAAAACCCGCTTCCAGATCTACACGGTTCCTGGGCAAGTCTACTACAACTCCACCCGTAAAGCGGTCTTGACCGGAGTCGACGGTGTCATTTTTGTAGCTGACTCCCAAGTTTCCATGGAGCAGGAGAACCTCGAAAGCTTAAATAATCTGGCCGAGAACCTCAAATACTATAATCGTGATATCAACCAGATCCCCCTGATACTACAATACAACAAACGTGACCTTGACAACATCATGACCATGGAGGAACTCGACAAACTCCTCAACCATAATCAGGTTCCCAGCTTTGCCGCCTCAGCAGCTACTGGAAGCGGTGTTCTGCAACCCCTGACCGCTTGCTGCAAACAGGTCTTGCAGGATTTAAAGCGCAAAAGCTTACGGACCGAACAAGTCACATCAAACAAGCCGGAACCAGATACCTTTTCGGCCATTCCGCCGACTACCGAGAACTCCACAAAACCTGACACTTTAGCGCAAGACAGCATTGGGTTAACCAATGCAAGAGATAGCCTGCCTGAAACAACCGCTGCCCAAAAGCCGCCAAAACCGCAAAACCTGGTCGAGAGCAACACCATTACCACCGATAACAACGCCCCTTTTATCGCTCCTCAAACTTATCAGCCCCCAGCTGAGACGCTCTTGACTACAGACAAACCATTTAAGCCCGAAATCGCACAAGTTGGCAAAGCCAGACTCATTAACCCATACACTATCACCCTGCCTTTACGTTTATCAACCGATGCCGACCAGCGTAACCTGCTCAGCATCGACATCACTTTCAGCATTAACGACTTTTGCCGAAATGACCCTTAAAACTATGCCAAAAGCATCGCTAAAAAACCGCCCACCTTTAAAAACCGGGAAATGGTTCCTTCCGGCCATATTATTATTGGTTTTCCTATGGCCGGCAACCGGCTTGGGGAGCGATCCTATAAGAACCGCTTGGCAAGAAGTTACCCAATCACCCAGAACCTCGGTTCAATTTTTAGAACCTGCGTTAAACCATTTCATTGAAAAACAACGACAGCACCATATCAACAATGCCACAATTTACTCTCTGGCCCTCCTTGAAATGGCCGCCGGAGATGACTTAACAGATGAGGTCAAAACCCTGTTGACGACTGCGGCGATCACAATCTCGCCGGACTACTCTTTTCCTGAAACCGCACTTTGTAAACTCCTTTTCCATCAAAGTCACTACTTTAAATCCCTGTTCAGCCTGGTTCGATCCATCAAGAAATTCCAAACTAATCCCCAGGAAAATTTTTACGCTTCTACCTTTTTCTGGTTTGCCGCAGCATTTACCCCTTTAGCCTTGTTTTTTATAGTCACTCTTTTAATGACGATCAAGTACTATCGGGCCTTCTGTGAAATGGGCCGAATCAAATTAAACCGCCAGGGGAATTTTGCTTTGTTAGCGGTCACGGCAGTAGCCTCCGTTGTCATAATTATGGTTCCGGCTCCTTTACCAGGCCTACTCCTGCTGGCAATTTGGATCTCCATACTCGCAACCAAAAAGGATGCAATAACTTCAACCCTGCTACTCTTAACCCTCCTGATCGTTCCTCTAGCCTATGATAAAGGCATGGCCTCACTACTGGCGCTCGATTCATCATTCTTCAAAGCCTCCACATATACCGCTTCCGGTCTTTACAGTGAAGCTGCCGAAGCCACCTTAAGGCAACCGGCCACCAACCAAAGCCAACTGGTATTACAACTTTTTTCTCAAGCTGAGGCCGCCCGCCTCCGGGAAGAATACGCTAAAGCAAGAATTTTTCTCGAGAAAATAATCTCCGACAAAATTGAATTGGGTGCCGTTTATAACAACCTTGCGAACCTCTATCTACTGCAAGGCAAACCCGAAAAAACCGAAACCCTCTATCTTCAAGCAGCCAAACTTGAAAAAACCTCTGGAACACCCTACTACAACCTCAGCCAAACCTATATCCGCCAATCTTTTGATCTTGAGAAGAGTTCACAGGCTTTAGAGCAGGCTTTCAAACTGAGCCCGGCCTTGAAACAATCGCTAACTAACAACAAAGAGCTCGCCATACATGACAATGTCAAACTGATATTCATGGCCCTACCCAAAAACTTTTACCGCCGCTATGCCGATTCACAACCTGGAAAAGATATTTTCCTGCCAGAATTTCTCAGCCGCATCCTCTTTCCCGGAGCCGGTAGCGGTCTCTATTTTACTATGGTTCTAATATCTCTGGGCGGCCTTATCTTCCTGACTAACAAAGCCCCGTCAAACAGAAGAGTCTGCCTTCATTGCGGCCGGCTGTTTCATCCAGCCCGTGAGCAGAAGGAGAAAAGCTGCCCCTCCTGTCGTCTCAACAAACAACCGGAATTATCTGCTTTACTGGATAGTGAAACCAAAACAGGTCGAACAAAGAGCCGGCCGCTAACCCTGATACTGACCTTAGCCGGCACTCTCCTGCCGGGATTTTACCCATTCATGACCGGTAAGATTATTATCGCCGTAAGCTTGTTACTCCCGATCCTGCTCTGGCTCTACAATATCCTTATCTGCCAAACCGGCATTATGGAACTTTTCCCACCCTCTACGGCGTGGCTGAAACTGGTCCTCCCGGGCACCATATTTTTTATCAATATTGTTGCACTGGCTCTCACACGCTACTGGCATCAACGGCTGATTTCATCCAGGAGCAACCCATGAAACCTTCCCAAATTATCAAAGGTTTGAATGCCGACCTCGAAAATTTTGAGTTAACTGATATTATGCAGCTCATCACCCAACAGGTAAAATGTGGTATTTTAAGTGTTGATGGTGATGACGGTAGCTGTTCATGGTCGTTTATGGATGGCAGCCTGGTTGATTTCAACTACCACTTTCCCGAACATGCCCTTGATCTGAAAACCATTCTGATTAAAGGCGGTCACCTTGATGAACGTCGTTTCCCCTCATTGCTGAATGAAGATGCTTCAACCCCGGACCATAGTTTTGAAAAAACACTTGTAAAAAATAGCATCATCGACCAGAAAGAGCTCGAAAAAACAAACCTGAGACTCCTGATAGAAACATTTATTATCACTTTGCAATGGACCAAGGGGAGATATAAATTTATCCCCACCAGCGAAGTTAAAAACCACCCTTTCCTCCCGCCTCAAGATACCAATTTCATAATCCTTGAAGCCCTACGCCAGATTGATGAAATGATGGTCATGAAAAAACGGTTATTGCCGCTGGAAAGGGTTTATGAAACTACTTTGGTCTTAAACAGCGATGAATCATCCGCAAAAGATGACTCACTGTTTCAGGAGGGGCTGGCAAAACAGTTCGACAGGGATGAGTTCGGCGTCTACAAGCTTCTTGATGGCAAACATTCCCTGACCGAGGTTCTAAACATCAGCATACTTGGCCAGTTCAACACCTGTCGCATCATTCTGGACTTCCTCGATCGAGGTATTATCACCCCCAAGGCCTCAGGCTCTAGCAAGCCCGACCGCAGCAAAGTTTTAGATAGCAGCACTCACTTTACGGGGATCTCCCTGCTACTTTTGAGCGGAGCTCTGATAATCACGATCTTTGTCTCAAGCTGGCACTATAAAAAACCTAAAAAAGAGAAAATACCGACATTCTTCACGGCAATCATAGACAATTTGCTGGCCGACCAGCTGCAGATCCGAGAACAAGCGCGAAAGTTACTAGTCCAACAAAAACCACAGAGTCTTGAAAAGTCTCTTAATATAAACTGAGGAGTTAAAAGCAATGGCTGTAGAGTACCAAAAACTGGGGTTTGTCAATACCAAAGAGATGTTTGAAAAAGCTTTTACCGGCGGCTATGCCGTACCCGCTTATAACTTCAACAATATGGAGCAGTTACAGGCAATTATCAACGGTTGTGGACAGTCCAACTCGCCGGTCATCCTTCAAATCTCAAGCGGGGCTCGGAAATATGCCGACCAAACCCTGCTCCGATACCTTGCCGAAGGGGCCGTCGCTATGGCCCGTAAAGCCGGCTACCGGAACCCGATTGCCCTCCATCTCGACCATGGTGATTCTCTGGAACTCTGCATTTCATGCATTGAAAGCGGCTTCTCTTCAGTAATGATCGACGGCTCCCACCTGCCATATGAAGAGAACGTCGCATTAACCACCAAAGTTGTTGAATACGCACATCGTTTTGGGGTTTCTGTTGAGGGAGAACTTGGAGTTTTGGCCGGGATTGAAGATGACGTGGTGGCCGCCAAATCGATCTATACCGATCCTGAGCAAGTTGAGGATTTCGTCCACCGAACCGGGGTCGACTCTCTCGCCATATCAATCGGCACCTCACACGGAGCTTACAAATTTAAACCTTCACAATGTCGCCGCAACGAGCAAGGAGTATTGGTTCCACCGCCGCTACGTTTTGATATTCTCACAGAAATTGAACGCCGGATTCCCGGCTTTGCTATCGTCCTGCACGGTTCAAGCTCGGTCCTGCCCGAATATGTTGAAACCATCAACCAACACGGAGGCAAGCTTGAAGCAGCAGTCGGAATTCCCGCCGAACAACTCAGGCAGGCAGCTAAATCAGCAGTCTGCAAAATCAATATAGACTCAGACGGACGACTGGTGATGACCGCCACAATTCGCAAAGTGTTTTCTGAACAGCCGCAGGAGTTTGATCCCCGCAAATATCTGGGGCCGGCCCGAAATGAATTAACGAAAATGATTATTGAGAAAAATGAAAGTGTTCTGGGTAGCGCTGGACGAGGGTAAAAGCAGTGCTCGACACTCGGTTGCAAGCAGTCAAAGTTTTTACTGTTAACCGGTCACTCATGCGGGCACAATCCCCGCAACCCAACCGAGCCCTATCAGGCCGCAAACAAGTGCTCTTTTCAGCATATTTCCTTGTTAAAAAACAAGAAAATATGCTGTAAGGCTAAAAGAAAATGCCGATGAAGCGACGCAGGAGTGGGATGTCAATAATAGTTTGTTCATTGTGATCATGCAGATCTGCAACCAGACGTTCAATCAAAGAGTGAGAGATCAGCCCCTGTTCAACGAAAAACTCCCCCAGCAGCCGTTGTCTTGAACGCTGAAAATAGATCATTGTATCAACCTGAAACTGACTTAACAAGCCTAAGACCACGGCCTTTTCACCAAAACGACAGGCCCCTTGACAACGAGCTCCAAGCACAATTTTGACCTCACCCTCACTGAGTCTTCCCCAGCGTTGAGAGATATCTCCCAAGCGCGGGCGCTGGCGTTGTTGCCAGACCAGAGCCCGCGTCAAATCGGCATACGATATCAAACCTCGGTAATTCAGATAGAGACCAAAGGGCAAGGGCCGTTGAGGAAGCTTTAAGCCGGAAGAATTTTTAATTTCTCCCGAGAAAGATCGAAAATCTCTACGCACCTGACCCCGAGAACCCCTATCTTCAACATCTCTCTTGGCTGCATACCGATATTGAGAAGTAGCCGTCCTACTACTTTCCGTAAAACCCAAACCTCTTTCTCTAAGGCACAAAAAATCACTCAAGACATCATAGGCGGTCGTGACTCGACGAAAGAGTTCAGTCTGACGCTGCAAAAAAAGCAGATTCGCACCCGGGAAACGATCCGGATGAGTCACCTTGGCCTGTGAACGATAAGCGGCCCGAACCCCCTCAAGCTGCAGACAAGAAAGAAAATCACGATTCAGTGTCACCCGGGAACCAAAAAGAACCCGGCAGGCACGCAACACTTTTTTTTCCTGGGTAAGAGAAAGCGGTTCCGCCATAACAACTAAAACAAACCATGTAAAGGGCCGCCCTTGATGGCCAGTCGTTCAACCCGGGCCCGACTCTTGGCATCCTCAATCAACAAAGGAGCATGATGCTCCTTGTAACGGGCATCAATCAGTAGTGGGCCTCCACAACCCCAATGTTTATCAATGACCCGGGCTCTGACACCATAGATATCAAGTGCCGGATCAGAGCGAGTAAAGGTAACCCAAAGAAAATTATCGAGGGTACGGGCCGCAAATTCACTGTCATCGACTACCACCAGTAGAGGCAAACCCTCCTCCTGGTAGTTTTGTGACAACCCGCGTAGCAATCTTTCAATTGCCGCCCGCGTCTGAGATCGACTCTCTTTTCGACAACCAGGCCCCTTAATCACAGCAATACCGGGCCGAACCAAACGGGGCGCTGAAAAACCATCAGCCAGCCCCCACTCCGAAGGCCATTTTTCATGCAGCTCACGCTTTTTGCCGCCAACCGCCGCAATCACCACCTTAGATCCCCGATTAAGAGCGGATCCTGAATAGTCAAGCGTATCGATCGTGGTCCGGGTCTGAAAATGGAGATCCCGACGCCAATCAACTCGTTCCAGCAGGTGCTGAAAAAAGGCCGGCAGATCGTTGATATCGAGCTGTGGATTGTCCTCTTTGGCAGCTATCAGCAAATATTTCGCTAAAGAGAGCTGCCCTTGCCCTAAAATAGCATTGGCCTGAGTCAAAATCTCCCGAGGCTCCCGGTTTGCCTCATAAGGAAGATAGCGCTCACTGCCAAGCGCGACAAGCAAAGGATGAACACCTGCGGCATCAACCGCGTGTACCCCGGCAACCCCTGGTAGTACCGAAGGAATCAGGCTACCGGCGAGTTCATGAATAAATTTACCAAAAACCGTATCCTCCTGGGGTGGCCGACCAACCACGGTAAAAGGCCAGATCGCACCGGGACGATGGTAAACCTTTTCGACCCTGACAACCGGAAAATCGTGAGCCAGGCTGTAGTAACCGAGATGATCTCCAAAAGGGCCTTCAGACAACAATTTTTCATCGATAACTGTGCCGCATATACAAAAATCGGCCGCCGCCGGAATCGGCAGGTAATCCTGCGGCTGTACTATAGTTAATCGCCGGCCACCCAAGAGCCCGGCGAAAGAGAGTTCCGGCATTCCTTCAGGCAACGGCATGACCGAAGCCACCGCCAAAGCCGGAGGCCCGCCGACAATAATATTAACCTTTAATTGTGTGCCTTTTTCACGGGCAGCAGCATGATGTAATCCGATCCCACGATGAAGCTGATAGTGGAGCCCGACTTCACGATTGGGCTGATACTTTCCACCAGAAAGCTGAACCCGATACATTCCGAGATTCGAAAAACGCCAGCCTGGGTTTTCCGGATCCTCGGAATAGACCTGAGGCAAGGTGACGAAGGCACCACCATCATCAGGCCAGGATTTCAGCTGTGGCAGACGTTCAATTGATGTTTCCCGGGAAATAGCCGGGCCTTCTGAAACCCGCCGGGGAAAAAGGTGGGTTAAGGCCCTCGGCAAATGCCGCAAACGGGTAGGATGCCGCATCACTTCGGCCGGATTTACTTTCAAGTCGGTAAGCAGTTCAATATCCCGCAAGGCATCCCGAAAAATAAAACGGGTCCGCTCCAAAGTTCCAAAAAGGTTGCCCAGCATTGGGAAATGGCAACCTTTGACTTTCGTGAAAAGCAGGGCCGGGCCACCCGCCCGATAGACGCGACGCTGCACGGCCGCAATATCGAGGGCGGGATCGAGCTCAAACTCTATCCGTTTGAGTTTCTTGTGACGTTCAAGATCGGCCACACATGCAGCCAGAGATTCATAACCCATCAGGATATCACTTCTTTTACAATCTGGCTTAAGGCTGCAAACTGAAAGGGCTTAGTGCAATTACCTTGAAAACCATAGGTCTTGAAATCAGCCATTACCGGATCATTTGAGTAGCCGCTGCAGACAATTCCTCGAGCCTTGGGATCGATCTTTAAAAGTGCGGCCATCGCCTCCCTGCCCCCCATACCGCCGGGTATAGTAAGATCCATAATAACGAGATCATAAGGTCTTCCCTCGAGCAAAGCCTTCCGGTAGCTGTCAAGCATAACCCGACCGTCATCCACACTTTCAACATCATAACCTAAATCCGTCAGAAGCTCAACACAGACCTCTCTGATCAACTCTTCATCATCCATCACCAAAACACGACCAGAGCCACCAACCATTTCGCCACCTACCATCTCTCTCCCTCTTCTCCGTTGCCTGGCAAAAGCCTAAAATAAGGAAGTAACTTTGCCCATCTCTTTACTGTGAACGTCATAACATATTTTTAATAGACTTTCAAAGCCTCTTCCAATTGACAACCACCGACCACGCTATTGTGCATACAGAAGAGGTCTTGTGAAACGAGGTAACGGAGGACTGATACAGTTTAGGAAGATGATCAAGGCAGGGGGATTGAAAAAAGCACGACAATAACTTTTGACGCAACTACAATACTCATGCGAGGCTCTCAGAAAACCCCTTATCCTCTTTTGAATGAGTTGTGTACTTGGCTATTACTGAATTTATCTCCTCTAAGGAGCGTTTCATTTTCTGAGAATAGATATGGCTATATCCAGATCTGCCCGAGCCGGAGTTACGGCCTTCCCGATCCATCATATAGATATTTTCCTGCAAAGCTAAAAGCGGAGCTTTGAGAGCATGGCCCATGACCAGTGATGAAGAGACTGAATCACCACTGCTACCCAGGGCCTGTAATTTTTGGGAAAGACGATAAAATCGAATCGCTAATGCCAACTGAACAGCATGCCCGAAAAGCAGTTCTTTAAAAATCGGCTCCTCTTCAACACCTTCCTCCTCAAGCCTGATACAAAAAGCGCCGACCAGGTTACGCCCACTATAGACCGGCAAGAATACTCCATGCTCTTTCTTTTTGGGAGACAGAAAAAGAGTCGCAAGTTTGCGGACCAAGGGGTTTACATCAGGCATCGGCTGATGATTATCAAAAGAGCTCAACAAGTCATCTTGCTTTTGCAGACTCTCAAGTTCACCGGCTGCCAAAAGAAGACGGTGACCAAGCCTTGTTGATGCATCTTCTCCAGATGCAGTTTGAACTACCAGGCTCTGTTCCCGCGACCTATAGAGCATTACATAAACAGCTTCAACCCCGGAAAGGTTCCCCAGATTTTCAAGGATACCGGCAAAGATATCGTTAAGTTTAAAATTTTCCAGAAAAGAGCTGTAGGCCTTAAAGAGGGTTAGTGAACGCTGTAACAGATCCTCATAACCGGTTTCAAGATCGACATCGTCAACTTTATCCCCTGATTTACAAACTGTCGAGGAGTAAGGTTTTTGATCTGAGAACGATTGCCCGGGGACCTGCTCAAGCCCGTACAACGGTGCCTGTTCGGTAAAAAGTGAGGCAACCCGCTGCCAATCAAGCCCGGACAATCTTTGTAATGTAATTTTTTCAACCGCATCCCCGAAGATCAGTTTACCGGCTTTTAATTCGAGACATTTGGAGAGAATATTGGCAAGACCGATGAGCTCCGCCAGGGAGTGATCGGAGAGAGTTGTTGCTGCGGTCCCATAGCAGAGGGCCCGACTCTCATGATGGTGAGCCATAGTTTTAGCAAATTCACTATCAAGCCCCCATTCACCTGCCACCCAGGCCCCCGCCTCGGTGTGATCAACCCCGTAAGCAAGGCGTTCAGCTTCCCTTTCAGAGAGATCACGTGAACGTAAATCGTGATATACTGAAGCTCGATCAAGAAAATTATACCAGAGAACCGGTTTTCCGATGTCATGCAAGAGGCCGGCTATAAAAACCTTTTCACTCTCAATCTCAACAGCCAGCTCCTCAGCCAATATTTTAGCCAGTAGCGCAGTAATTAAAGAGTGTTGACAATAATTTTTAAAGAGAGAGTTAAAACTCCCTTTACGACGAGGGAAGATCGCCAGGAAGGACTCACTGGCACAGAGTATCCGTATAGTTTGACAGCCTAAAAGAGCAATTGCATGACTGACAGTTTCAATTTTGTTACTAAAATTGTAAAAAGGAGAGTTGGCTACACGCAAGATTCTTGCCGTCAAACCCGGATCTTCGAGGAGAACTTCCGCCAGTTCGATGGCTGAACTGCGATCTTCGGCGAGCATCGTCAATAGACGCGATAGCACCGTCGGCGGTGAAGGCAGACGCAAGCTCTGACCGGAATGTTGGTCTGGAAAAACCATACTTTCTCTCTACAACAGCTAACCCTGTTAAAAAAAAACCTAAACAACTCCACTTGTAAGGAATTTGCATAAATCATTCCAGATAAAAACCATAAGCTCCTCTCAATCCTAAATCAATTACAATTGGAACTACTTATCACCCACGACCATCATTAGCACTACGATGACAAGCACTTCCCGACAGTTGCTCTCCAACCTGAAAGCAAAAAGACAGGTAAACAACTGTTACCTGTCTTTTTGCTTTTTTTAAATTATCATCTATCTTCAGTTTTTACGCCTTCTTTTCAAGGCCAACAGACCGAGCAAAGCGGATCCAATCAGGATTCCACTTCCGGGAATCGGCACCGGTTTCGCAATAATACTGCCACCGGAACTAAGGTCTGGAGCAGCTGCCCCCAAGCTTGCTCCGGCAATCCCGAGACTGGCAAACAAATGCGGGCTTACATTATTCATATTAGTATAGTCCTGAAGGATAAATTGCCAGTTCTCTCCCGGTTCAAAGATGAGATCTGGTGTCATGCTTTCAAAAAGCAATGGTTTATTTAAACCGATATTGTCGATTTTGAAAGCGAGCCACTCATCCTGTTTACCAGCATTGCCAATCCAGCCATCATAATTAGTTATCGTTGTTACATCTAGGTCGGCAACATAATGGAGGTCGTGCCAGTAGGTATTGGTCATGTTTTGAATGGCAACTCTATAGTTTATCAATTGGGGATTATCCTGGGGACCGTTGGGATCGATGCAGGAAGTGTCCTCAGTCTCACACGAATTACTGATAATCAATTCATCAGCAGGAAAGGCGTTGCCCAACTCATGCCAGTTATCTCCAACAAGCAACAACCTATCCTGAGGGCCGTCAATGAAAACGGGATTTACCGGTGATGCCGTAGCCGGAACTGCTAAAATAAGCGCCAGAAATGTGATCAGAAATAATAAAATAAATTTCCTCATAACTCCCTCCCTGCCCTTTTGTTTTAAACTACCATCAGGTTAATTAAAAACCACTTTCTTACATACTCTAAGCATCACCCCCTTGCTCAATGTTTCCAAATTTTTCTGGACCCACCGCAGACCATAAAAAAGGCCGGGTTACCATTCCAGGTAACCCGGCCGTCTTGATTTCAACAAACACCAGAAATCGTCAAGACCCGCAGCTTTCCGAACCTGCCTCACAACAGGTGTGGCTTTCTCTGATAGAGTCCATATACTTTAAAAGTATAACGCCTCTATCTGAAAAAGCAAATTTATTTTTCAGATAGAGGCGTTATAATAATACTGTATTACTTATTTCGATAAGGCTAAAACAGATGCAAAAAACCGCTAAAAAAGAGCTTCACCCATCACGAGACGCGGAACCGCAAAGGTCGGTGATGAACTATCCAGCCACTCGCCGGTGGTTACTTTTTCCCAGGCCTCGGTTTTGGTGAGTACAGCCTGAACCAGCTTGTGGTTTAAGGCATGGCCGGTCTTATTGGCCTCCAGCACCCCGATAAGCGGCATACCCAAAAGACTGATATCACCAAAACAATCGAGAATTTTATGGCGAGCAAATTCATCTGCAAAACGCAACCCATCATCGTTGAGAACCGAATATTCATCAAGGACTATGGCATTATCCAAAGATCCGCCCAAAGCCAGGTTGTTGGCTTTCATCCATTCAACTTCATGAAGAAAACCAAAGGTTCGGGCACGACTGATCTGACGGTCGTAGGAAACATCGGCATATGAAAAGTTAAAACTCTGGGATCCGATCATAGGATGATCAAAGTCGATATGGCTTATAATTGAGAGTGAAGCATCTGAAGATGGAGGTTGAGGCCCCAGACGTGCCCATTTGTCACCATCGGTAACCGTCACAGTGCCGGTCATGCGCATATAGCATTTGGCTTCGACCTGACGTTTAATGCCGGCCGTCTTTATGAGGTAGACAAAAGGATTGGCACTACCATCCATAATCGGGACTTCAGGTCCGTGAACTTCGACCAGTGCATTATCAACCCCGAGACCGGAAAAGGCAGAGAGCAGATGTTCCACGGTTCCGATGACAAAACCGTCACAACCCAGGGTTGTAGCCAGAGAGGTATCAACAACAAAGTCGGAGGAGGCCGGAATGGTTGTTACGACACGGCCCTCATCGATACGTTGCAACATGATACCATGGCCAGCTGGGGCTGGTTTCAACACGAGCTTGACCTTAACTCCTGAATGCAGGCCTATACCAACACATGAAATCTCTTTTTTTAATGTTCTTTGAAAAAACATAATTTGTGGAAAAACCCTCAAGAATAATTAACAGCTTAGTAATGGTGCCGTCAGGCTTTCACATTGACTTTTCACAAGATATTCTAAAATATATCAATAAATGCATTATTCGGGCCAGCACAATCTTCTGCACAACATAACCAGTTTATGAGTAAAAACATATGGTTACATATCAACAACACGCCCAAAAGAACAACAACAACTCCCGCACGAGACAGAACTGTCTCCATGCGGGACAAACTAGTCACACATGATTTTACTACACTGCAGCTCTCGCTTCAGCCTATTTTTTCTTTGAGCAGACGGTTGACCACCTGTGGGTTGGCCTGACCTTTGGTCTTTTTCATCACTTGCCCGACGAAGAAACCAAAGAGTTTGACCTTACCCTGCTGATACTCTTTGACCTTGCCGTCGTTGGCGGCAACAATATCATCGACCAGAGCAGCCAGCTCTCCGACATCCGACATCTGAGCCAGCCCCTGATCTTCGATCAGCTGCCGGGGGTCATTATTGGCAGAACTGTACATCTGCGAGAAAACCTGCTTGCCAATCTTGCCGCTGATCACACCCTCATCAATAAGGCTCAAGAGATCGCCTAGACCTTGGGGCGTAATTGGACATTGAGTGATACTGATTTTATCTTCATTGATAAGTTTCATCAACTCAACCATGATCCAGTTAGCCACCGCTTTAGGCTGGGCAAAGAGTTTAACGACCGCCTCAAAATAGTCAGCCATCGCCCGGTCCGCAGTCAACACCTCAGCGTCTACCACAGGTATCGCGTAGTCATCCACCAGCCGCTGACGCTTGGCAGCTGGCAATTCGGGCAGTTTTTGCCGCACATCCTCCACCCAAACCTCGTCGACAACGACCGGCAAAAGATCGGGATCAGGGAAATAGCGATAGTCGTGAGCCTCCTCCTTGCCGCGCATCGACATACTAACCCCGCGATCAACATTCCACAAACGGGTCTCCTGGACAACCTGGCCACCACCATCCAGGATATCACGTTGACGTTCAACCTCATATTCAATGGCCCGTTGAACGTTACGGAACGAGTTCATATTTTTGAGCTCAGCCCGAGTACCAAACTCCGGTGCACCCCAACGTCTGAGCGAGATATTAGCATCGCAGCGAAAACTGCCCTCCTCCATATTGCCATCGCAAACCCCAAGATAGACAACGATCTCACGCAAAGCCTTCAAATAGGCTACAGCCTCAGCGGAACTACGCATATCGGGTTCACTGACGATCTCAATTAACGGCACACAGGCGCGGTTGTAGTCGACATAGCTAACGCCATGCTCATATTCGGGATGAACCAACTTGCCGGCATCCTCTTCCATATGAATTCGAGTAATACCGATCCGCTTTTTCTCCCCTTCTACTTCAATATCGAGATGACCACCAATGCAGATGGGCAGTTCAAATTGTGAAATCTGATAACCTTTGGGAAGATCTGGGTAAAAATAGTTCTTGCGAGCAAAAACACTGTTCGGAGTAATTTTACAAGCGGTCGCCAAACCGGCCCTGACCGCGAAATCGACAACCTTGCGATTTAGAACCGGCAGGGCGCCGGGCATCCCGGTACAAACCGGACAACTATTTTGGTTGGGAGGGTTACCGAAATGGGTTGAACAACCACAAAAAATCTTGGTTTCAGTCAGAAGCTGGCAATGGACTTCAAGGCCGATAACAATTTCATAATCCATAATTAGACCGCCTCCCCTGCCAATTGCGGCCGCCGACCGGACCATCCGGCCATCTGTTCGTAATGCCAGGCAACCTTTAAGAGAGTCTCTTCAGCGAAGGGTTTGGCAATAATCTGGAGCCCGATCGGAAGCCCCGCTTTAGTAAAACCGCAGGGTACCGAGATCGCCGGCAAACCAGCCAGGTTAACCGGAATCGTCAAGATATCGGAAAGATACATCGATAACGGATCATCAACCTTCTCTCCAAAAGCAAAAGCCGGCGTCGGACAAACCGGCGCGACAAGAACATCACAACCGGCAAAAACTTTATCAAAATCACGGGTAATCAGGGTTCTTACCTGCTGGGCTTTACGATAGTAGGCATCGTAGTAGCCTGCTGACAGCGCATAAGTTCCAAGCATTATCCGACGTTTCACCTCATCGCCAAACCCTTGAGCCCGGGTTTTACGGTACATATCTATCAAGCCATCCGCATCCTCAGCCCGGAAACCATATTTAACACCATCATAACGAGCCAGATTGGAACTCGCCTCTGCAGTTGCCAGAAGATAGTATGTCGCCACCGCATAATCGGTATGAGGCAGAGAAACATCTTCAAACCGGGCTCCGGTAGCAGCCATCTGACGGCAACCAAGCCGAACTGCAGCCTCGACTTCAGGATCAAGGCCAGCACCAAAATACTCCGCCGGCACCCCAATCCTCAAATCCTTAATCTCATTTTTCAAACCACCGTAATAATCAGCCACCGGCAGATCGACCGAGGTTGAATCACGCTCATCATGCCCGGCAATCACCCCGAGCAGCAAAGCGGCATCGGCCACCGTCAAAGTTACCGGGCCGATCTGATCAAGTGAAGAGGCAAAGGCTACCAAACCATAACGGGAGACCCGACCATAGGTCGGCTTCATACCGACAACCCCGCAAAAAGATGCGGGCTGACGAATTGAACCACCGGTATCTGACCCCAAAGTCGCAATCGCCGTGGCCGAAGCGACTGCAGCTGTCGAACCACCGCTCGAACCGCCGGGAACCCGCTTCAGATCCCAAGGATTGCGTGTCGGCTTAAAGGATGAATTTTCCGTCGATGACCCCATCGCGAATTCATCCATATTGAGTTTTCCGGTAATCACGGCCCCAGCTTCCCGCAATCGACTCACTACCGTCGCATCATACTCAGGCCGATAGCCGGCCAACATTTTTGAACCACAGGTCGTTTTCAAGCCTGCGGTTGACAGTAGATCTTTCAAACCTAAAGGAATACCGGTAACCGGGGTTATCTCTTGCCCTTGACGACGGCGCTCATCAGCCGCTTCAGCCTGAACCAGCGCCCTTTTTTCATCAATCTCAAGATAGGCACCAACAGTTTCGTCGACCTCGGCAATACGCTTAAAGACCGAACGCGTCACTTCCAACGAGGAGACCTCGCCTTTTTCAAGACGCTGCCAAAGCTCTTCCAGTGAGCAGTTATAAAGTTCCATACGTTATTAATCCTTTCAAATCAGTCGCCATTTTTTACTGACCACTGGCGACTGACCACTGGCGACTAAATAAGGCTGGTGCTGAAATATCTTTCAATCCGATCCGGCAATATCGTTGCCACCCGTTTATCCGGGCCGAAACGTTCTGCAAGTTTCATTGCAGCCCAAACATTGGCTCCGGATGAAGTACCAACCATAGTCCCTTCAAGTCGAGCCAGATTCCGGGCCGTAGCAATCGCATCTTCATCGCTAACGGTCACAACCTCATCAATCAGGGAGACGTCGAGAACCGGCGGCACAAAACCGTCACCAATCCCCTGAATCTGATGCAGCCCTGGCTCTTGACCCAACAAAGCAGCCGAATTTTCGGGCTCGACAGCAACCACCATACCCTTGGGATTTTGCTCTTTCAAAAAACGGCCGACACCACCCAAAGTACCACCGCTACCAACCCCGGCGACAAAAACATCAACGTTACCTTCGAGTTGTTTCCAAAGTTCGGACCCGGTCGTCCTATAGTGAATCTCCGGATTATCGGGGTTCTCAAACTGGCCGAGAATGTGGGAATTCTCGATACCTGCAGCCAGCTCTTCAACTTTACTGACCGAGCCCGTCAGGCTCTCTTTAGCCGGCGTTAAAACCAGTTCCGCACCCAGCGCCTTGATGATTTTTTTGCGCTCTTCACTCATATCCTCAGGCATTACAATAATCACCCGATAACCGCGATGGACACCGACAAAAGCAACGGCGATGCCGGTATTGCCCGAGGTCGCCTCAATAATAGTCGAGCCCGGTTTCAAAAACCCCCGTTTCTCAGCCCGGGAGATCATATATTTGGCAACCCGGTCCTTGACGCTGCCACCGGGATTCAAATATTCGGCTTTGGCAAAAATCGGGATAGAAGAAATTTTCGCCAACCGCAACACCGGTGTATTACCGATCACACTCAAGATATCAAAATATTCCATAAACTCTTTCCACTACAAATAAAGGTTGATACACAATCCCGTTGACTGCAAAGCGGGGTATACTACTACATTTCTCCGGTTAAATAAAGCTCTTTAAATTTTGTCCAAAAAGATTTTTTCTAAATGTCACAACCCCCATCTTGATATACTCCTAAAAAACAAAAAGCCCCACCATTTATTGGCAGGGCCTTAGGGCTTTGATTCCCGATTTTCGTCTATCCAGAACTCTTTACATCGCTCGAACCTGTTGCAGAAATCGATCAACTTCACTGCGAAGTGTATCTCCACCAGCCATCAAGTTATCTACTTTCACCAAGACCTCTTGCAGAGCGGCATCGGTTTCCGCAATTGCAGTTGCAACACCGGTCAGATTATCTGACACCTCCACTGTATTTGCAGTCGCCTGATGAGTGCTCTCAGTAATCGCTGCAGACGTTCCTTTCTGTTCCTCGACAGCACTTAAGACTAACGCCATAGTCTCGTTAATAGTGGCGATGGTTTTATCAATTTCTTCGACAGCATGCACTGATTCTGTAGTGAAATTTTGGATATCGGTAATTTTCTCGACAATCTCCTTAGCCGAACTGCCGGTTTGGCCGGCCAGACTTTTGACCTCGGTAGCGACCACCGCAAACCCTTTGCCGGCCTCTCCTGCCCTGGCCGCTTCTATTGTAGCATTAAGAGCCAACAGATTGGTTTGCCCGGCAATACCGGAAATCAAATCCACAACCTTACCAATTTCACCCGCAGCTGTTGCCAGTTTGCGTCCTAGTGAACTGGCAACAGAAGCCTTGCCGGCGGCAGTTTGTGAAATTTCGGAAGAGTTAACTATTTTCCCTTGGATCTCACCTATAGATGCTATAAGCTCTTCAATCGCAGCTGAGGCTTGACCAACATTGTCCACCGTTTTGGATGATGTAGCAACGGCATCAACTGACCGGGTATTGGTTTGATCGGCAATCTCTTTCATCTGATGAACAGACTCTTGCATCTCTTTCATCTCGGCTGTGAAAGAGGTAAAAAAGGTCACTACGGAATCCTCAAAATGGTTTGCCATTTCACTTAAGGCGTTTTCCAGCCGCCGCCGTTCAACTGCATTTTCCTTGAAGATTTCAACAGCTTCCGCCATACGCCCAATCTCATCGCGACGATCTTGAGCCGGGACCTCAACTTCAAGCTCATTGGCAGCAATTTTTTTCATTATACCAGTCATTTCAATCAGAGGCCTGGTCAATGACCCCGCCAACATGAAAATGACAATACTCATCATAAACAACAGTACAAAACCGCCACCGAAAAGCATTGCCCGTTGATTAGTAAGAGTTTTTTTCAGAGGCTCGATATCATAAATAAGTTCCAGGACCCCGCCGAGTTCACTTTTTTGCCAGCCGGGATGACAACGCAGACAATCTGCAACAGCTATCTGGGGGGTGTAGATATGGATACTCTTTTCCGTTGTTTTGATGATTGCCTGCCGATTTTTAGAGATCTCTTTCCAGACTGCCCGATCAATATCACTGTTCTTTTCCACCCGGCCGGTTGCGGACATATCCACGGTGCCCGCGCGAGTATAAAGAACAACTTCCCTGACACCTTCGATATCTTTCTGCCGGGTAAGCAATTTTTGAAAGTTTTTCATCTGTCCACGTTCGAGTGAACTCTGCACACCTTCATTAAATGAGCTTGAGAGCACTTCTACCGACCGATAGTAGGAATCGCTCAATTTTTTACTGATAAACTGACTATAAAAAATCATTCCGAGGCTTAAAAAGAGACAGAGAGTCAATACCACACTCACAACCATCTTTGATTTAATGGAAGTTTGCGCACTGCTTGCTCGAAACATAACCTACTCCTAAAATAATTTATTGCCGGCTAGCGTCCAGCACCATTGATTTTCATTTAACCATCCCGAGATCTGTTACGAAATCATCATTTTTCAAATGAACATATTTTCTCTAAGCAGAATGACTATGACGATAAAATGGGAAATCTCTCTTTTTGGCAAATATCGGGGCCGAGCAACCAATGCAGGGGGCATTAGCATCAACACACCAAGTTTGACCACCATTCCACCACCTTGTAGGGCAATCTGCCAAAGTGTCAGGACCGAGACAGCCAACTTTAAAGAGACAGCCCTCATCACCTAAATTTTCAGCCATAATCTCCTCTTGGAAACTATGGTAACGGGGACAATTATCATGAACTTTTTTGCCGAAGAAAAGTTCCGGTGAAGCATATTTATTCAATTTCGGAATCCCGGCTTTGACTATGTGTGTGATCGTATGCCAGACCCAATCAGGGTGAACAGGGCATCCAGGAAGCGTGATCATCAATGGCTCTAAGTTCCGTTTACGATAAAACTCCTGCAAGCTAACGGCGCCGGTGAGATTCCCCTCGGCTGCCGGGATTCCACCAAAGGTGGCACAAGTCCCGATTGCCACAACTCCGGCCATAGTTTTAGCTGCATCTTCGATATAACGGGCAAAGGTTTTATCTCCCAACATACAAGCTTCCGGCATCGCCTCAGGAATAGCCCCTTCGACAGCCAGAAAATATTCACCGGCGTTACCGGAAATAAAGGAGTCAACAACCTCCAGAGCCAGACTGCCGGAAGCCGCCGAAAGATCTGCATGAAAAAGGAGTTGACTGTAATCGGTGATCATAGAGAGAGGCGAAGGATTTTCTGATTGCAACAGAGAAATCGAACAACCGGTACATGAGAGACCCTGCAGATAGATCAAGCGAGGAATCTTTTTTGAATCTAAACTTTTCAAGGCTGCGGCAACCGGCCCTGAGAAGCCTCCCAGACCAAAACCAACACTTAAGGATGCCGCCATTTTCAAGAACTGTCGTCGCTTTATCTGCATGCTGTTGTCTCCTAAAAATGAGTCGAAACTACTTTTTAATCAATGTACGGCGCAAGCTAAACAAGGATCAAAAGAGTGAACAATACGAACCGATTCAATTTGCTCTTCGGGATTTTCAACTCTGGTGCTGAGCAAAGCCGTCTCCATCGCCCCGGGCTGATCGTTGTCATCCCGAGGTGAGCAGTTCCAGGTAGTCGGCACCACACACTCGTATTTCTCTATTTTATGATCTTTTAAGCGGATGTAGTGCAGCAAGGCTCCTCTTGAGGCCTCAGTCGCGCCAAAACCTTCGCCGGTTGCCGGCACTTCAAACTTAGCCATACTGGAAGATCCTAAGTCTAAGCGTTCGCTCTCCTGCAAAAGAAATTCACCAATGACCAGACCGCACAGAGCCCGACACAGGTGTCGCCCGAGAACCGAATTGAGCTGCATTGGTTGAATGCCGGCCAAGCCGGCATAGCGGTCGACAAGTTCGCGCAATCGTTGATTATTGTTGGAAGAGTAGTCAACTAATACTCGGGCAGCCGGTCCTACCTCAACCATTCGACCATCATACCGGGGAGCTTTAATCCAACTATAGGCACTCTTTTTATGAGGATCGGGAATCAGCTTTCCTTCGCGTACTTTCAGACCGGAGGGAGAGGAGTAACGGGAATATTTGACATCCTCCATGATCTTTTCAAAGTTGACCGTTTCAACTCGACCGTCCGAGAGCACCCCTGCCGCCAGAAGCCGCTGACTTTGCGGATTCGGACTGAAAGGCAAGAGACCATAAGAAAGAAAATCCCCCTGACTACGGCCGATATTCCAATATTCAGGAAAACCAGCAGCCACAGCCAGGACATCAGGTATATATTTCAACTTGTAAAAATCGATTGTCTCCTTAATCAGCGACTGGTAACTAATGATCAGATCAATACTGACCTTTTGTGTACAACCTCCGGGGAAAATACCGGTTGCGTGAGGGAATTTACCCCCGAAAATAGCCGAGGCTCGATTGGCTTTTTTCTGAATCTCCATAGCGTCAAGATAGTTCTTTAAAGCCTGAAGATTGATCTCCGGATCATCAATATAGCGTCCCGCCAAGCGCGGCAGAAAAGGAGCTGCCGGAAAGGCCTTGCCTGAGGCGAGTTCACCTTTAACCCAGTCTCGCAGCTGCACCATACTCGGGTCTCTGCCTTTATAGGCGGCAATAGCGGTAACATCGACAAAATCGAGGGCGCAGAGTTGATAAAAGTGGAGCAGGTAGTCATAGAGATGGTTGGCTCCCTGAATAAGATTATGAAGAATCCTGCCGTTAGGCGTCGGCTCCAGGTTGTAAGCCATCTCCTGGGCATATGATGAAGCTATAGCGTGAGCATAAGGGCAGACTCCACAAATCCTCTGGGTGATTTGCTGTGCGTCAAGAGGGTCACGTCCTTTGAGAAAAGCCTCAAAACCACGAAACATCTCCCCTTCACAGTGCGCATCAGTTACCAGGTTATTTTCAATCGTGGTTTCAACATTCAAATGGCCTTCAATCCTGGTAACGGGACCAATTTTCACCTTCATTTTTCACCGCCAAAAAATTAAATTTAATATATACAGACAGTTACATTCCTTACCATATTGCTTGTGAAAGTTTTTATACATGAGTATTACTGCCAAGTCAACCATTCATTGCCAACTACAGGCAAAAACATTCAATCCTTGAAATTCATCAACTTAAACCTTGACAGAAGAAACAGAATCAATATAAAAAAAATTGTCCCGGATACTTGCCCGAAAGTTGCCGGCCCATGAGGTTGGATTTTTTGAAGACCCCTTTGCAAAACCGAAACCCTGGGCAACCGGCAGGAAACCATACTCTCATGCACTACCCCTATAAATATATGGCGCAATACGGAAATGGCCATGAGTCAGGTCATGCATAAGACTTTTCCAGCAATGGGGAAATTACCCCTTCAAAGAGTTGACCAAATGGCAGTTGAGACTAGCCCGACGGGAGGCTTAAAGCTGCAAGGTGCATGAACTCTCCCTTATCCAATCCCTGTTGACAATTATTGAAGAGCATGCAAAACAGCATGGGTTCAATAAAGTTAATCAGATAAACCTCTCCTGCGGTCGGCTTTCTTCAGTGGAGCCACAGGCCCTTGACTTTGCTTTTAAAGCCCTGACCCCGTCCGGCATCTGTGCCGGCGCGCGACTGGATCTAACCATTTTGCCCATGAAGATTCACTGCTTCGCTTGCAACCAGGAATACGAAAGTAAAGGTACCAACCCCACCACCTGCCCTCATTGTCGGGGAGATCAGGTCATGGTGACCAGCGGCTGGCAGGAGCTGCAACTCTTAGAGCTGGATGTTGACTGACAAAACCACACCTTACTACCTTCATTGAAACATCAACCTTTTAACTCTGAACATAAAATTACCATGTGCATCAGTTTTCCAGGCCGTATTATCGCCTTCAAAGAAGATAACTGCCTTGCTGTTATCGAGATCGGTAGCACTAAGCGCGAAGTATCACTTGACCTTCTTGATGAACCTGTCACCCTCAATGATTATCTCCTCTGCCATGCCGGTTTTGCCATTCATAAAATAGATACAGAAGAGGCCCAAAAGAGCCTGACGCTTCTCCAAGAGATCATCGATAATGAAATATATTGATGAGTACAGATCACCGGAACTGGTTCGAGGCCTGCTGCAGAAGATCAACGGCAGAGCGGCAGAGCTGCCCAAGCAAATCACAGTCATGGAGGTCTGCGGCAGCCACACCACTGCCATTAGCCGATTTGGCATCCGCCGGCTTCTGCCAGATAATATCCGCCTGATCTCCGGGCCAGGATGTCCGGTTTGCGTTAGCGCCATTGAAGATATCGACCAGGCCCTCTGGTTGGCCGCCCAGCCGAACCTCATCTTTACAAGTTATGGAGATCTGCTCAGAGTACCCGGCAGCTACGGCAACTCTCTAGAAAAAATCCGGGCCGCCGGCGCCCAGATAAAAACCGTCCATTCTGCCCTTGACGCCGTGGCTCTGGCCAGAGCCAATCCCGAACATAAAGTGCTTTTCATGGGCATCGGCTTTGAAACCACCTCTCCCACAGTTGCCGCCGCGGTTCTCCAAGCTAACAAATTGAAAATCACCAATTTTTTTATCTATTGCTGCCATAAACTGATGCCGCCAGTCATGCACACCCTGCTTGATGAAAAAGAGGTCGCAATTGACGGATTTCTCTGCCCCGGCCACGTCAGTACCATTATCGGAGCTCAGGCCTACGATTTCATCATCAAGACTAATCGTGCCGCAGTCGTCACCGGCTTTGAACCGGTTGATATCCTAGAGGGGATCTCTTTAATCCTGGAACAATTGATCAGTGGTGTCACAGAGGTAAAGATACAATATCAACGCGGCGTAAACAAGGAGGGGAATCAGAAAGCTCGAGCCGTCATGAATGAAGTCTTTAAGCCGGCAACGGTTAATTGGCGGGGCCTGGGAGAAATTCCCGAAAGCGGCCTGGTCTTAAACGAAAAGTTTGCGGCCTTTGATATCCACCGCCATTTTTCAATTCCCGACATCACTAGTCAAGCAAACCCTGCCTGCCGTTGCGGCGAAGTTTTAAGCGGCCGCATAGAGCCTCACGATTGCGACCTTTTTGGCACCGCCTGCACACCTACTAAACCCTTCGGCCCCTGCATGGTCTCAAACGAAGGCAGTTGCGCCGTATTTTTCCGTTACCCTAACCCAGCCCAGGAGGCTAAACCAGGAAGATATCAACATGAAAATCAATGTCGTAAAAAACATTCTTGATGCCAACAACCGCATTGCAAATGATAATCGCGCTTTTTTTGATGAGAAAAAAGTCTTTGTCCTTAACCTGATGAGTTCGCCGGGAGCCGGCAAGACCAGTCTGGTCGAAAAAACGATCATGGCTTTGCGCGAACGCTTCCAGATCGGCGTCATTGAAGGTGATATTCAGGACAGCTACGATGCCGAAAGGATTGCCAAGCTAGATATACCGGTAGTTCAGATCAATACCGGAGGGGCCTGTCATCTTGACGGCAACATGATTAAGGAGACCTTGCCCAACTTCGATTTTGCCAACCTTGATCTTTTGATCACCGAAAATGTCGGTAACCTTGTCTGCCCGGCGGAGTTCAAGATCGGCGAAAATGCAAAGATTATGATCTTAAGCACCCCTGAAGGAGCCGATAAACCGGCCAAGTACCCACTTATGTTTGCCGAATCATCGGTACTTTTGATCAACAAGATTGATCTCGCCCCGTATGTCGATTTCAATCTTGCCAAAGCCCGTCACGATGCTCATGCTATCAATCCTGAACTCCAGATTTTCGAGGTCTCCTGCAAAGATGAAAATGGCCTCGACAAATGGTTTTCCTGGCTGGCTCAAGCCATCGAAGATTTCCAGCAGGGCGGGGGAAAAGGTTAACACGAGTTTGAAATCAAAAAGGTTACGCCTTCATTTAACCGGAATCGTTCAGGGAGTCGGTTTCCGCCCCCACATCTATCGTCTGGGCACGGACATGCGCCTTTCCGGCTTCGTCTGTAATCGGCCGGATGGGGTCAGCATAGAGATTGAAGGCCGGGAAAAAGACCTTGATCTGTTTGTCAAAAAAGTTCGCTCCACCTTGCCAGCCCAGGTAATTGTCAAAACCTTTACCTATGAAGAAATAACCCTCAGCGACAACCCTGATGCGCGCAGTACTTTTGAGATTCGAGAAAGCCCGATCGAGGGCTCCAGAGAGCTTACGATCGGGGCCGACACGGCCACCTGCCCCGCCTGCCTTGCCGAAATGAACGACCCCGCCGACCGGCGTTTTGGCTACCCTTTCATCAACTGTACCGACTGTGGACCGCGCCTTACAATTGTCAACGATCTCCCTTATGATCGCCAGCGAACGGCAATGGCCCCCTTTCCTCTCTGCCGGAAATGCCAGTTTGAGTACGACGACCCTAAAAGCCGCCGCTTTCATGCCGAAGCTACTGCCTGCCCGAAGTGTGGCCCGCAACTCAATTTATGTAATGCTCAAGGAGTGACCATAAGTGATGTTAATCCCCTGCATTTAACCAGAAAACTCCTCAAAGAGGGCAATATTATCGCCCTTAAAGGTCTCGGGGGTTTTCACTTGGCGGTCGCCGCCGACAACCCTGAAGCCGTTATCCGCCTG
This sequence comes from Thermodesulfobacteriota bacterium, assembly GCA_024762675.1. Classification (GTDB taxonomy): domain Bacteria; phylum Desulfobacterota; class Anaeroferrophillalia; order Anaeroferrophillales; family Tharpellaceae; genus Tharpella. The sequence goes on from JANTGZ010000022.1 coordinate 26,563, forward strand.
CGGAAACGCAAACGACGCGATGGCAAGCCTTTCGCAATAATGGTCAAAGATCTGGCCGACGCCGAAAAACTGGCCCACATCAACAAGACTGAAAAAGAACTTCTCCTGGCCCCGGCTCGACCGATTGTCCTGCTTGAAAAAAGAAACAACCGCAACCTCTCTTCCGCTATTGCCCCGGGCCTTACCCACTACGGCATCATGCTACCCTACACTCCGCTGCATCACCTGCTCTTTACCGAAGAGATCAAAGTCCTGGTCATGACCAGCGCCAATTTTAGCGATGAACCGATCTGCATCGACAACCGAGAAGCATTGCGACGGCTGGAAAAAATTGCCGATTACTTCCTGCTCCATAATCGCGACATTGTTGTCCGCCTTGATGACTCCGTCGCTACGGTGATCAATAACCAGGCCCAACTCCTACGGCGTTCCCGGGGCTATGTCCCGCAAAGCCTGCAGCTTAAAAAGCAAGCCCCGAACGTCCTCGCCTTAGGTGGCCATCTCAAAAGCTCGCTCTGCCTGACTAAAGAAGACAAGGCCCTGTTTTCTCCCCATATCGGAGACCTGGAAACCCCGCAGGCCCGTGATTTTTTCCACGAAAACATTTACCTGCTAGAAAAAATCACTGCCTCCAGGCCTAAGATCATCGCCTGCGACATGCACCCTGACTACTACAGTTCAAAGGCCGCTAAAAAACTTTCGGAAAAGACTATCATCAAGGTCCAGCACCATCACGCCCACATCGCCAGCTGTATGGCTGACAACCAAATTTCAGGGCCGGTCTTGGGAATGGCCATGGATGGTACCGGCTATGGCATGGATGGCCATATCTGGGGAGGAGAATTCCTGTACGTGGAGGAAAAGAGTTTTACCCGGCTCGGACAACTCAACTACTTCCCGCTTCCGGGCGGTGAAAAAGCAATCCGCGAACCCTGGCGCACCGGCTTAAGCCTTCTTCAGAAGGCCGATCCGGCCGGTTGGCTGAAAAAAGCCCGGAACCTTCAATGTGCACCCGAATCTTTTTCCGACCAAGATCTTTCATTGATGCTGAAACAGTCGGTCAATAATCCCTTAACCTCAAGTTTGGGACGTTTTTTTGATGGAGTTGCCGCCATCCTCGGTTTTTCACAAGCGATTTTCTATGAAGGCCAGGCGGCAATAGAACTGGAAGCCCTGGCAACTAAATACCGCCAACTTAACAAAACCCCAACTGTTGCAATGCTGCCCTGGACAATTACCGAAGAGGTCCGACCGGAAAGCAAAAGCTATTGTCAACTAAACCTTTTTCCGATGGTCGAAAAGCTCGCAGAACTCTCCCTTGAAGGACAACCACGAATAGCTCTGGCAGCCCTTTTTCACGACTCATTGATCAGCGCCCTGATGACCACCGCGGAAAAATTATGTGCTCGATACAATCTTGACAGGGTGGTTTTAAGTGGCGGCTGTTTTCAGAATCGCCGCCTTCTTCAAGGCTGTCGGCAGTGGCCTGAAAACAATGATAAGAATAATCAAACAATGACTATCTACAGCCACCATCAAGTACCTACTAATGACGGCGGCCTGGCTCTCGGCCAGGCCTTGATCGCCGCCCACCAGATGGCGGCCAAAAGCAAAAGGGTCTCTTGAAAATTAGTGCCTTACAGGCTATTTTCTTGTTTTTTAACAAGGAAATGTTCTGATAGGAGCACTTATTTGCGGGCAGATAAAGCCCTTTGGATTGCGGGAATATTCCCCGCATTAGAATTCTTGTTCGAGGTACCCAAAGTATGAGAGGACTTAATGGTTATAGATGATATTATTATGCTCGGTCACGGTGGTGGCGGCCGCCTGACTTCAGAGCTGGTTCACAACCTTTTTCTGAAAAATTTTAGAAATTCTCACCTTGAACCTCTCAATGACAGCGCCTTCCTGTCCGTAGGCCGGGAAAATCTTAGTTTTACGACCGACAGCTATGTCGTCAGCCCTCTCTTTTTTCCCGGAGGTGATATCGGATCACTAGCCGTACATGGTACAGTCAATGATCTCGCCATGTCTGGAGCCCGGCCTTTTTACTTAAGCGCGGCTTATATTATTGAAGAGGGTTTTCGGTTGGCCGATCTTGAAAAAATTGTCACCTCAATGGCAGCTGCAGCAGACCACGCCGGAGTCCAGATTGTCACCGGTGACACCAAAGTCGTACCCAGCGGCATGGCCGACGGCCTCTATATCAATACGGCCGGAATCGGAGTTCATGAATCGGGACTACCCTTTGGGCCGCAGCGCATTAAAAAAGATGATGTTATCATCGTTAATGGCACAATCGGTGATCATGGTGCAGCTGTCATCACCTCCCGGGAGGAGAGTTTTTCAGGAAGCAACATCACATCCGACAGTAGCGCCCTGCACCATCTGGTTCAAAAGCTGCAGGGAAATTCCATAAGAATCCACTGCCTGAGGGATGCCACACGGGGCGGCATGGGCGGCGTTCTGGCCGAGCTTGCCGATCAGGCCCGGGCTCATCTGCAAATCGAAGAAAAAGCCATCCCGGTCAAAGAGAAGGTTCGCGGTTTCTGTGAAATATACGGTCTGGAATCTCTATACCTGGCTAATGAGGGGAAAATGTTGCTCTTTTGCCCAAAGGACGATGCCGAAAAAGCCCTGCAGATCATGCGAAATGACCCTTTAGGAGCAGACACTTCAATTATCGGTCGAGTTACCGAGGAGAATCAGCCTGAGGGAAGAGTCATCATGAACACCTTAATAGGCGGAGAACGTATAATTGATCAGCCCGCCGGTGACTTGGTACCACGAATCTGTTAAAGAGAAACACAACTTTCTGACTTGTTATAACAGTCTGATTTTACAGCTTTAATCGCGTTATTTTAGGGTTTGATTTTATTTTGCCTTTCTCTGCGTCTTTGC
>JANTGZ010000023.1 GCA_024762675.1 Thermodesulfobacteriota bacterium
GAAGGTGACCGGGTCTTTAAATGCTATCTGGTGAGTTGGGGTTCCGTTTAGAATATCTCGGGCGATATCTGCACACTGTCTGCCGATATCGGAAAAATCCCATTCCAACGCATAGAGAGCTCCAGCCTTTACCCAGGCCCGGGAGGGGCCGACAAAGGGGATACGATTTTTAAAGGTTGTAAGTAATATCTGTTTTGCTGTCTTCCGCGAATAGATTTCAGAATTCGGAAGGCTTAGTAAAGTTTCCGATTGCCTGACGATTTTTTTCAGAGCTTTAGGGATATCATTGGGTTTGTTGATCGCTTCAGCAAAAATTTCATACTCTGTTGAAGGCACAGTTTCCCGGGCTTCTTTCAGCCAGGAGCTGTTTTTTTGAGGGCCGTAGAGTAAGCCGATCTTTCTGACGTCGGGCAGAAAGCGTTTAAGCCATTGCAGGTGAATGCTTGGCGGGGTGGTCAGTAAAACTCCGGTGCAGGAGATAGATTTGTCAACCGTAGGCCTTTCGACCACCATAGTAACGATCAGAGGACTTTTAGGGAATTGATGGGTTGCAAATGTGAATGCTCGACTGCCAATGGCCAGCACAAGAAGCGGTTTTCGGGAACTTATTTTAATTGATTTTGCCTGATCGTTGCCTGAATGTTCAAGGTGAAAAATTTCACTCTCTATAGTGGGATCACTTTTTGTAATCTCAGCAATAAAGGCGAGGGCCAGTTGTTTGTAAGGATCTTTATTGTGGTCGCACAAAATTGCAATAAAAGGTTTTTCGGCGGTTGCGACCGGAGGAAACACCACTCCACACAACATCAGAACGATTAAAATAACAACTAGTTTTTCAGTTGATTTGTACAAATCCAACCCGAAAAAGTAATTTAAAGAATCACCACAGAGCTCACAGAGTTCACAGAGAAAAACTTTCCATCCGGAGCCTCTGTGTTCTCTGTGAGCTCTGTGGTTTTAAATAGCTATCTTGCGTAAAAGCTGATGGGAAACAAACTAAAAAGTATAGTCAATTTTAAGCCTGTAAGTCCGGCCGTTTTGTTCGATTTCATCCTGCAGATGTTCGGCTGATCCCGGATAACTGTAATCGTCATCAAAGAGGTTGTAGATGCCGGCGGAAATCGCCAGTCCATCAATTATATCCCGGTTGAAGAGGGTGAGGTTGGCCAGGTAGATATCATCGGTGTCGTCCTCTCCGTATATGGTTTTTCGACCACTCTCGTACTGCATCTCAAACCCTATCCCGACAATGTCGGCAAACAGGGGAGTTATCAGGTTGTATTTCACCATACTGCTGGGATAGTTAGGCAGATGCTCGTCGGATTCCTGATTCTCAGCCTGCTGCCAGGTGTAGCTTAAAGAGGAGATCCAACCGCTTTCCCATTTTCCTTCGAGGGTGCACTCAACCCCAAAGGCTTCAGCATCACCCCGGTTATCAAGGTAATAAAGTTCATCCTCTGAATCCAGGGCATAGACAATCAGGTCTTCAATGTCGTTATAAAAGATTGAAACCGAGCTTCGCAGGTTGGCATTTAATTTCTGTTCCCATATCGCTTCGTATGATGTAATGGTTTCCGGATCCAGGCCTGGACTCGGTTTGGTGGTGGAATAGCCATCGTGATAATAGAGTTCATAGACAGAAGGAGCCCTGAAAGCTTCTCCATAAATAATTTTGAGGTTGGTATTTTCGTAAGGTGACCAGATCAGGGCGCAACGCGGGTTGCCGGTGCTGCCGAAAGTGTCGTTGTCATCGTAACGAATCCCGGCACTAAGGGTTATTTGGTCGGTGATCGACCACTCATCCTGAATGAAGACTCCCCAGGTATCGACATCGTTGTCAAGATCAAGCCAGGTGCCGTAGATATCATAATTTTTTTGCTTCTGTTCAAGAGAGTCACGCAATTCAGCTCCCGCCGTGATCAGGTGAGAGGAGAAAAACCGACGCATTAAATGAATCTCACCACCCCACCATGCTCCTCTCTGCCAATCCTTGTTGATAACGATATCGGCCGGGTCGCTGTCACTTTCCCGGTAGTCGTAGACATAATCACCTTCATAGCTGTAATAGTCGTAGAAAACCCGCGCCGTTATCTCCAGGTCGTTTGCCAGGGTATGTTCGTAAAAAAGGTCGACATACCAGTGTTCATCCCAACTCCGGTTTCGAGAATCATTGAACTCTACTCCCCAGGGTGCGGTCGGTATGCCTTTTTCACGATTGCTGTAAAGACCGGTCAGCGTAAAATCACCATATGAGAGGGAGGCAAAAACATTTTCAAAATTATCATCGTCACCATCGCTGGCGATGCCGTTATTTGTCGCAGGGTCATCAAACTCAGAGTAGTAAAGCCGGGATTTGCCGTCGCTGTCATAGGCGCCGGCCGAGAGCAGCAGTTCAAAACCATTGTGAAAACGCCGGCCGTAGCTCAAACGACCTTGATAGCTCTCATGACTGCCGGCAGCCGTCGATACTTGTAAACCCTGTAGATCACGGCCTTTTTTGGTGATTACATTAACGACGCCAAAAAAGGCACTGCTGCCGTAAACCGACGATGCCGGGCCGCGGACTACTTCAACCCTCTCAATCAGATCTAGATTCAGAGGGAAAGCCGTGTCAATATACATGCTGTCAAAGACGTTGTCATTAATGCGATGACCGTTGATCAAAAGCAGGATCTTGGTATTGTAATCTCCGGGAATACTAAATCCCCGGACTCCTAAGTAGCTGTAATTGCGATCATAGGAGGTATGGAAACCGGGTAGGCTGCGCAAGATGTCAGCCATATTCCGGTAGCCGTAACGGGCGATCTCTTGAGCCGTGACAATACTGATTTTGGCGGGTGCATCGGTGATCTTCTGTTCATATTTTGAGGCTGAAAAAACGGACGGGATCTCATTGAAAAGGAGTTTGTCGGTTGCCGAAAGATTCAGCCCTGAAAGCTCCTCTGCTGAGACTCTGTTTGTGACCGTGAAAAATTGTGCAAACACTGCCAGTAAGATAATAATAAATAGTTTTTTTCTCATTCCTAAATTTCCTTCTTTGCCGTGCTCCCAGAATTTTAAATCACAAGATAGCAAGCTCTTTGATTATGATATGAGGCTATCTTGGTTTACTATCGGCAATTATTAAAATTTCTTTATCATAAAAATGTGAAAAGTACGACTTTTTCGGTGGGTCTTTTATGGGGCAGCTGTTTTTTAGCTTGTCTTTTAGTAACGCTATTCAACCAGTCACAAAAAATATTTAAACCACCCGTTCGCTATGCTCACTAGAGAGCACAGAGAACACAGAGGTCAACAAAATTAAGATTTCCTCTGTGAACTCTGTGTTCTCTGTGGTAAAAAAATATTACGCTGAGTAATAACGCCTTTTATTCTATTGTGGCAAAGGGGTTGTGATGCTGGTGCCCATCTTTGTCGCAGCGATGGTCGTGGCGGACAAGGTTGAAGTCGCCACCGTAGATCTCTTTGATCAAGGTACCGTTAATGTTACTGGTGGGGTGAATTACGACCTGGCGATTAACGCAGATTACACTTTTAACTACTTGAGAAACAAAACCTAAGTCATGTGAAACCAGGAGGATGGTCATACGCCGATTGAGGCGCACCAGGGTCTCGTAAAGATTCTCTTCACTGCGGGGGTCGATATTGGCTGTAGGTTCATCGAGCAGCAGAAGTTGAGGCTCTGTGCAAAGAGCCCGGGCGATAAGGACGCGCTGACGTTGACCACCGGAGAGTTGGTGAAAAGAGTCTTTTTCGAACTCGCTCAAACCGACTTCGGCAAGGGCCTGGCGAGCTGTTTCGAGGGCTCTGTGCGGGTAGCCTCCAAGTAGAGCTCTGCTGTTTTGGTTGCCGAGTTGACCCATAAGGGCGACGTTGAGGACTGAGACCGGGAAAAGGGGGTCGAGGTGGGCGTGTTGCGGCATATAACCGATTTTACTGCGCGCTTTTTCAGGAGATTCTCCGAAAATCTCGATCCTTCCTCGATCGGGTTGTATAAGACCGAGGATCAACTTTAATAAGGTGGTTTTGCCGCCGCCATTGGGCCCGACTATGCTGCCTAGCTCTCCCTCTTGAATCTCCAGGTTGACCGCTTCCAGAACTGTATGTTCCTGGTAGGAGAAGTCGAGGTCGGTAATTTTTATGACCGGTGATTCTTGACTCATCTGTCAGCCTTTATATTATCTCGGATGGTTTTTGCGATCTGATCAAGGTTGACACAGTAGTCTTGGGCCAGCGGGTCGATGGGGATTACGGCACAATTCAGCATGCCGGCAATTTTTTTGGCACTCTGTTGGTCAAACTGGGGCTGGACAAAAATCACGCGGGCTCTTTTTGCTTGAGCTTTCTTGATGAATTCAACCAACTTTTTTGCTTTTGGTCTTTTACCTTCAATCTCGACTGCCAGCTGATGCAGTTTGTAGGCTCTGGCAAAGTACCCGAACGCCGGATGGTAGACAAAAATAGTATTGCCTGCAAATGGTTCGAGGGCTCTTGTGAGGTTTTCATGTAAATCTTTAAGTTTTTCTGATAGTATATTGAAATTGTTAAGATATAACTCTTTGCCATCAGGGTCGATGTGGCTCAAGGTCTCACATATTGTGGCTGCCTGTTTGAGAGCTAGTCGTGGATCGAGCCAGCTATGGGGATCGAGTCCTGAATGGTGGTGATGATCATCATGGTGGGCTGATTGGTCTCTGTTGTCAAGCTTATTGTGCATAGGTTGCAGAGTTATTCCTGCCTGTGTATCGATGATCTGAGGATGCTTTGGCAGGGCTTTAATTTTCCCCAACAGTGTTTTCTCAAAAGGCAGCCCAATTTTGAAAAAGAGTTGAGCTCTGCTTAAAGCTTGAATCTGCTGCGGTGACGGCGCATAGGTGGCCGGGCTTTTTCCGGGTGGTAACAGGAGTTGTGCGGAAACCCGATCACCGCCGATTTGCCGGCAGAAATCGAGATGCGGCCCGATACTTACAAATATCGAGATCGGCAAACGAACCCGGTTGGTGGTCGCAAACCCTTCCGCAATGAACGATACCCCGAACAAAGAGATGGTTATCAGTAAAGTTAAAAATGTTGTCGAAAATCTCTTTTTCATTGCTGCCTGCTTAAGGTTACCCGGCGATTACGGGCTCGACCGGCAGCGCTTTGGTTGTCGGCCAGCGGCTCACTCTCGCCCCGGCCGCGGGCGCTGAGCCTGGACTTTTCAATGCCTGAACTTACCAGCACTTCTTTAACAGCCAGCGCCCTCTGTTGCGAGAGGGCAAGGTTGGCATCAGCAGAACCAAGACTGTCGGTGTGGCCGGTAATCATGATTTTTTCATTAATCAGGGCTTTGCTCTTTAAAGCCTCGGCGATTTCCAGAGCTTGTTTTTGAGCTCTCTCGGTGAGACGGGCTGAACCCGAAGCAAATTCAATTTTCAGATTTATAAGGCCTTTTTCACTCTGTAATGAGCGGCTGATGGCTTCGCTGTCAACTACCACTCCATACTTTCCCTGATCCAGTCCGGTTGCCATTTTTTTAACCGGTTCCGGTGAGACTGTGAAGGCATCCCGGCTGGTTGTCCGTCCCGGGCCAGCGTCTGCAGCCTGAACGGCCGCCGGCAAAGCCAGGAAAAGAGATAGGAAAAAGATGAAAAGGGCAGTGCCGGAAAACATCTTGAGGATACTTCGGATCAACATAAAATCTCCTTGTAATGCTGTTTCTATTAGTAATCATTCAGCGCCCGGGTGTTCAGGTGACTTCTCTTCACTTCTTAAGCTCAATTTCTGTTTTTCCAGCGCTCATTCTCCCAAATTGCTGATGCGAGAATGAGCCTGCAACCCAAAATCACGTTCGAGGCTCACAAATAAGCGCTCTTATCAGAATATTTTCTAGAAAATAACCTTAAACACCCTCAAATATTAAAATTGGCTTAATCAGGTTTAACTGTAGCCTGATGTCTTTTTATTGTAGCACAGGCCGTAAGAGCGGTAAACTCTTTTTCGCTGTTACTCGCCTGTGAAACTACCTGGTACGGCGGAAAATATTTGGTTTTGTCTGTCCGTACTTTATGCTATAGATATTTGCTCTTAAAAGTATTGGTGAGTGTGAGGCTTGGCAAATATTCCGGATGTGAAAGGTAACAAGATGAAGAGGATATTAATAGTTGATGACGAAAAGGAGATTTGCAATCTATTTCGCCGCTCTCTGGAGACAAAAGGGCACAAGGTTCAGACCGCTGGGAGTGGTGAAGAGGCCTTGGAAATTCTTAAAGAGGAGAAATTTCAACTCCTTCTCTTTGACCTGAATCTGCCGGGTATCAACGGCATTGAACTCTGTAAAAGAGCCCGCAAAATGCTGCCAATCTCTATCATTATTGCGATTACCGGTTACGCTTCGATGTTTCATCTGCTCGATTGCCGAGAAGCGGGTTTTGACGACTATCTCATTAAACCGGTCTCTCTCAAGACTCTGCTTGAAGAAGTAGAAATCGCTTCAAATAAGATTGACCGCTGGTTCGATCGTGATAAAATAAGTGAGAGGGAGCCGTCGAAAAAATAAATACAGGAGCCGGCACTCTTTTGCCACTGCAATAGGAGAAAACTTTTCGGTTACCATCAGCATCGGGATCTGTACAGATATGAAAGAGAGCCTGGAACAGATGATCAAGGTGGCGGACGAACGACTCTATGAAGCGAAAGAGAGAGGTCGTAATCGGGTGGTGGCTGAATGAGATGGTCGATAGTCGCAACCTGGTCAGTGTTTGATACTGGCCATTGCAGATTGCTTTGGTTTTTATGCCGGGTTACGTAATTGACAAATAGACTCTCTTTGACTAGTAAGGAAACATATTTTCAACTCCGTCACCAGGGAATTATTGGATTAAGGGAAAACGATGGAACTGGTAAAAAAAGAGGATTGGGTTCTGTTTCTGGCTTCGGGATGTGGTCTCGGAGCCCTGCCGCGGATGCCGGGTACCTGGGGATCTTTGGGGGCTTTACCCTTGTGGTTTCTTGTTTCATGGTTGAGTAATGGCTGGTATCTGTTGCTGGTGTTGATTCTCTCCTGGTTAGCTGTGCAAATTGCCGATGCGGCGGGAAGTGTTTTGCGGGTTACTGATAGTCCGGTAATTGTTATTGATGAGATTGTTGGCTTGTTGCTGGCCTTGACTGCTGTGCCTTCAGGATTTGGGAATGCCTTGACTGCATTTCTGCTTTTTCGTTTTTTCGATATCGTTAAACCTTTTCCCGCGAATTGGTGTGAAAATAATCTGTCAGGTGGCTTGGGTGTTGTTGCCGATGATCTTGTTGCCGGTGTCATGACCTGGGTGGTCATGCATCTTCTATTTGTGTGATTTTGCTTTAAATTAAAGGAACTTAAATTTAAATAATTTGCTTATAAAACTAATATGTTAAGTCGGGTCAGAAAGGTTTATAAAAATATTTCGTTTCATCTTTAACCATTCCGACGATGTCGGAGCAGGAGTTTTTCATGGATAAAAATCGTCATCGGGCGATGGATATGGCGGTCAGCCAGATCGAAAAAGAGTTTGGTAAAGGTTCAATCATGCGTCTTGGTGACGAGTCTCGGGCTGAGAGTATAGATGTTATTTCAACTGGTTCATTAAGTCTCGATATTGCTCTTGGCGTCGGCGGTATCCCGCGCGGTCGGGTGATAGAGGTCTACGGTCCCGAATCTTCGGGTAAGACCACCCTGGCATTAAGTATCGTCGCGGAAGCCCAAAAGATCGGCGGTGTTGCCGCTTTCGTTGATGCTGAACATGCTCTTGATGTAATCTACGCTCGTAAACTTGGGGTCAATGTCGACGATCTTCTGGTTTCTCAGCCCGATACCGGTGAGCAGGCTTTGGAGATCACCGAGATACTGGTTCGCAGTGGGGCTCTTGATGTCGTTGTTGTCGACTCTGTGGCAGCCCTGGTGCCGCGGGCCGAGATCGAGGGTGAGATGGGGGACTCCCATATGGGTCTGCAGGCTCGCCTTATGTCGCAGGCGCTGCGTAAGTTGGTTGCGGCGATCAGTAAGTCAAAAACCACAGTCATTTTTATTAATCAGATTCGCATGAAAATTGGAGTTATGTTTGGTAACCCGGAGACCACTACCGGTGGTAATGCGTTAAAGTTTTATGCAAGTGTACGCCTGGATATACGTAAAACCGGGGCTCTCAAGAAGGGTGAGGATATGCTCGGTAATGCGACCCGGGTTAAAGTTGTGAAGAACAAGGTTGCTCCGCCTTTTAAGGAGGCGCGTTTCGATATCCTCTTTGGTGAGGGGATCTCCAAGGCTGGTGATGTGCTCGATTTGGCCGTCGAGTGCGGGGTCGCGGAAAAAAGCGGTTCATGGTACTCTTACGGCGGCGAACGTCTGGGGCAGGGACGCGATTTCGTTCGTAACCATATCAAAGAAAATCCCGACATACTTGATGAGATGGAACTAAAAGTTCGGGAGTTCTACTCGATTCCGGCGGCCGGGGGTGTTAATCAGGAGAAACCTGCTTCGGAAGAAGCGTAGGCTTTAAGGTGAACCGCGATGGAACTCTTCTTCAGTATTCTTAGGACGGCGATCAAGTTCAAGGCTTCCGATATTCACTTGAAAGTGGGAGCGCCACCGATTGTCCGGGTCGACGGCAAGCTCTATCCCTTCAAAGATTTCCCCCGTTTAAGTATCGGCAATCTTGAAGAGATGTCCGAGATTATGATGGGGCCGGTACAAAAAGAGTATATGCGTGATTTCCATGAAGTCGATCTCGGTTACGGGGCTCCTGGAATCGGGCGTTTTCGGGTAAATATTTATCAGCAACGGAGTTCGCTGGTGATCGCTATGCGGACCATGTCCTTTGAAATCCTCGACCTTACTACCCTGAATATGCCACCCATTGTCGAAAAACTGATTGATGAGCAGCGCCGCGGTTTGATTCTCGTAACCGGTACCACCGGCAGTGGTAAGAGTACGACGCTGGCGGCGATGATCGACTATGTCAACCGGAACCGTAGTGAAAACATCATTACAATTGAAGACCCTATTGAGTATCTGCACCGCGACAATTTAAGTCTCATAAATCAACGTGAAGTCGGTTTCGACACAACCTCTTTTTCACTCGCTTTGCGGGCCGCCCTGCGCCAGGATCCCGATATCCTGCTGGTTGGTGAGATGCGGGATCTTGAAACCATTGAGATTGCCATGACCGCGGCCGAAACCGGCCATCTGGTACTTAGTACCCTGCATACCGTCGATGCTGTCGAGACTATTAATCGGATTATATCGGCCTTCCCGCCCCACCAGCAAGCCCAGGTGCGCTTGCAGCTGGCCAGTATTCTTAGGGGGGTGATTTCTCAGCGCCTGATTGAGCGCAGCGACGGCAAGGGCCGAGTGCCGGCCATTGAAGTTCTGGTCAATACGCCGATGGTTCGTGAATGTATTACCGAACCCGACAAGACCGTTGAGATCAAAGATGCAATTACCAAGGGCCATTCGATCTACGGTATGCAGTCGTTTGATCAATCTATTTTAAGCCACTTTCGTAATGGTTTGATATCTTATGAAGAGGCCTTGAAGCAGAGCAGCAATCCCGATGATTTTCAGCTCAAAGTTAAAGGTGTCAGTTCCAGTTCCGACACGAGTTGGGACTCTTTTGACGATTCCGATGAGACATCGACAGTCTCGACTGATGACGAGATGGATATCGAAAGGTTTGGTAAGTGAAGCGACCTCCGGTTTCGGCCTGGTGGAAAGCGCAAGAGCTTCTCGCCCGCCGGGCGCATGGTTCTCAGGAGTTGAAAAATAAACTGAAACTTCGCGACTATTCCGAAGTTGAAATTGAGGAGACTATCCGGCGTCTGTTTGAGGCCGGAATACTCGATGATGAAGTTTTTGCCCGAAATCTGGTTGAAGAGCTTTTTTTTCGTCGGGGCTATGGTTTTCATGCCGTCCTGGCGCGTCTGCGTCAGAAGGGTTTAGCGCAAGAGATATGTGGAAGGGTTGTTAAGCAATTTTTTGCTGAACTTAACGAGGATGAGTTGCAGGGGATGATACTCAAACTAATTGAGCGGCGCCGCTCAAAGGAAAAAGATAAAAATCGACTTTTTGCGTGGCTTAAAAGACGCGGTTTTCGCAATGATGAAATTTATCGTGTCCTGCAAAATTATACAATTTAAGCAGGCATAGCGGTACCGGAAAAGGTTAATGAAATAATCCAGCCATTTGTTTTAGGCCACGAAAGTTCACGAAAATACACATAAGTTTCTTTCGTGATTTTTTCGTGCCCTTTCGTGGCTAAAAATTTGACAAGGAGAGATAATTTGATGACCGGGAATGAGATTCGTAAGAAATTTTTGGACTATTTTTGCGAACATGAACATGCTGAAATTTCCAGCTCAAGTCTGGTGCCGGCCAACGATCCGACTCTGCTCTTTACTAATGCAGGTATGAATCAATTTAAAGATACCTTCTTAGGTTTTGAGGAGAGAGCCTACAAGCGGGCCACCACCTCTCAGAAATGTGTTCGGGCTGGCGGCAAACATAACGATCTTGAGAATGTTGGTCGTACCGCCCGCCACCATACCTTCTTTGAGATGCTGGGCAATTTCTCCTTTGGTGACTATTTTAAAAAAGAGGCCATCGAGTATGCCTGGGACTTTTTGACTCGGGTTATGGGGCTTGATGCTGAAAAATTGTGGGCCACGGTCTTCCTCGATGATGATGAAGCTTATGATCTCTGGAAAAACGTGATCGGGGTGCCCGAAGAGCGTATTGTCCGTCTTGGTGAAAAGGATAATTTCTGGGCCATGGGTGATACTGGTCCTTGCGGCCCCTGCTCTGAAATCCTCTATGATCAAGGCGAGAGTATGAGTTGCGGTTCTGAGTGTGGAATCGGCATCTGTGATTGTGATCGCTACCTTGAGATATGGAACCTGGTTTTTATGCAGTTCAACCGGGATGCGGACGGCACTATGAAACCGCTTCCCAAGCCCAGTATCGATACTGGTATGGGGCTTGAGCGACTGGCTGCCGTGGTCCAGGGGGTGCAGAGCAATTATGATACTGATCTCTTGCGCCAGATTATTGCGGCCGGCGAAAAAATTTCCGGCAAGATCTACGGCGAAGATGCGGAAAACGATGTTTCTCTGCGGGTTTTGGCCGATCACAGCCGGGCGTCTACCTTCCTGATTGCCGACGGCATACTGCCGGCCAATGAGGGTCGCGGTTATGTTTTGCGACGTATTATGCGCCGTGCCGCCCGTCACGGTAAAATGTTAGGGCTTGACGATCCCTTTCTCTATCAGTTGGCGGAAGCTGTGGCCAGGGTCATGCGGAAAGCCTATCCAGAGCTTGAGGAGTCATTGCCTTTTGTTACCCGGGTAATCAAAAGTGAAGAGGAGCGTTTCGGTGAAACCCTTGACCGGGGACTCAAGATTCTCGATGAGGAGGTTGAAAAGCTGAAAGTTTCCGGATCCACCACTCTTTCGGGTGAAGTTACGTTTAAGCTTTACGACACTTTTGGTTTTCCGGTCGATCTGACGGCTGATATTATTGAAAAAGATGGTTTTGCGGTCGACCATGAGGGTTTTTCTGAGCAGATGCAAAAACAACAGGAGCTCTCCCGCAAGGCCTGGAAGGGGTCGGGTGAAGACGCGGTTGATGAGGTCTATAAGAGTCTTCTTAATGAAGGGCTGAAAAGTGAGTTCGTCGGCTACGAAAACTTTGCTGCCCAGGGGAAAGTCATTGCTCTGTTGCATGATGGCGGGCCGGTATCGCGGGCCGAAAAGGGGCAGGAGGTCGAAATCCTCTTTGACCATACTCCTTTCTATGGTGAGTCTGGTGGGCAGGTCGGCGATCAGGGTCGAGGTGAGAGAGATGGTACGGGATTTGAAATTATTACGACCAGTAAGCCTCTCGAAGGTCTGATTATGCATCGCGCCCGGATACTTGAGGGTGAGTTACGTCTTAATGATGAGTGCTACCTTGTCGTTGCCCGGGAAGAGCGTCTGGCCACAGCCCGGCATCACTCGGCAACTCACCTACTTCAGGCTAAGCTGCAAAAAGTTTTGGGAGATCATGTAAAACAGGCTGGGTCTCTTGTAACTCCAGAACGTTTACGTTTTGATTTCAGCCACTTTGCCGCATTGACTGAGGCAGAACTTGAAGAAATCGAACTGCTCGTTAACCGAGAGATTATGGCCAATCGTACGGTCTATACTGAAGAGACAGATATGGATAACGCCATCAAACAGGGTGCCATGGCGATCTTTGGGGAAAAGTATGGCGACAAGGTGCGGATGGTCAGTATGGGGGATGCCAGTATTGAGCTTTGTGGCGGAACCCACGTCGAGTCGACCGGCGACATCGGTTTTGTTAAGATTATAAGTGAAACCGGTATCGCTGCCGGGGTTCGCCGTCTCGAAGCCCTGGCTGGAATTGCGGCCTGGAGTTTTGTCAATCAGCGCGAAAAGATTATGACGGAGGCGGCAACCCGGCTTAAAGGAATTCCCGAAGAGCTGGTCGAGCGCATCGATCGTTTGCAAGAGCAGAACAAGGAGCAGCAGAAAGAGATCAGCTCGTTAAAAGAGAAACTGGTAACTGCCAGTGTCGGCGGCGGTAGTGGTAATGCCGCCAATGTTGAAAAGATCAACGGGGTTCCGGTTCTGGTAAAACGGGTTGAGTGTGATGACCCCAAAGAGATGCGCCGGATTATGGATGTTTACAAACAGAAAAATGCCGACGGCGTCACCCTTTTAGGGGCAACCCACGCCGGTAAGGCGATTCTCATTGTGCATGTCGGCAAAGCCTGGCAGAAAAAATATCCGGCCGGTACTTTGATCCGCGAACTTGCTGCCAAAGTCGGCGGTAAGGGCGGCGGCAAACCCGAACTCGCCCAAGCCGGCGGCCCTCAAGGCGACCAGCTTGAGGTTGCTTTAGAGCATTTACAAACCCTGATAAGTTGATAACTTATTTCTCAACTTTCTGACTTGAGTTATCTACTTGATATTTAAAACAAAAAAATCTTGGAGGGGGTTTGCATTGCGGTTTTTCTCTGCGTCTTTGCGTCTCTGCGGGGGATAAAAAGCGTTTTCCCGCAGAGACGCAAAGACGCAGAGAAAGGCAAAATAAAATCAAACTCTAAAATAACGCGATTAAATCTGTAAAATCAGGATGTTACAACAAGTCATAAAGTTGTGTTGTTTTATTAAAAACGAGGGTATGAACCCAACACTTTCATGTAGAGGCAGATCTCTTTGGTGGCTTTGATCATGGCGGCAACTTTTTCATCTTCACGATGACCTTCGAAATCGGCAATAAAGAAGTAGCTCCATTTTTCGTTACGGGTTGGCCGGGATTCCAGTTTGACCATATTTACTCCATACTCGGCCATCGGTGTCAGGACGTGGTGCAGAGCTCCGGGAAGATGCGGGGTGACAAAAAGGATTGAGGTTTTGTCCTGGCCTGAGGGGGGACTGTCCTCCTTGCCGAGAACCAGAAAACGGGTTGTGTTGCCGGTCAAATCTTCAATTTTAGGGGCGAGAACTTTGAGATTATAGAGTTCGGCTGCGGCTGAACCGGCAATTGCGGCGGTCTGGTCGCGTTGCGCGGCGGTTCTTCGGGCAGCTTCAGCTGTACTGCCGCACTCAGTCAAGACGGCACCGGGCAGATGGCGTCTGAGCCATTGACGGCATTGAGCAAAAGCTTGGGAGTGAGAGTAGACAGTGCGAATGCTTTCCAGGGGCAGATCGGCTGCAGCCAGTAAGTCGTGTGAGATTGTCTGATAGCGTTCGGCGCAGATTTTCAGGTCTGAAGTAAAAAAAAGGTCGAGAGTATGATTGACCGGTCCTTCAATCGAGTTCTCCACCGGTACCATACCGTAGTGACACTGCTCTTTTGCAACCGCCTGAAAAACTTCGGCCACGTTGGCCTGGGGCAGCATAATTGAACAGCCCCCAAAATGGCCTAAAGCGGCAAGGTGGGTAAAAGAGGCTTCAGGTCCCAAAAAAGCGATCCGGTGCTGGCTTTGCAGCTCTCGGGCGGCCGCCATAATCTCTTTGAAAATCAGATGCAGGGCATTTTGCGTTAAAGGGCCCTGGTTTAGCTTCTCAAGATGTTGCAACACCTGGCTTTCTCGGGCGTTGTTAAGGGTTGAAAGACCCCGATCCTGCTTCTTGCGACCAATCTCTCGAGCCAGCTCCAGACGACGGTTGATGAACTGTAGAATATCGCTGTCTAATTTGTCGATCTCTTCGCGTAAAATATCAAGTTCTGACGTCATCACCCCTCCTAAGCTGTCCGGATCAATTTCTTCATGCGTTCATGTGTGCAGCGGAGCAGTTTCTCGGTGGTCTCCCAGGAGATGCACTCATCGGTCACAGAAACCCCGTAGGCCAGTTCATCGATATTTGCATTGCAGGGCTGGTTTCCCTCACAAAGGTTACTTTCCAGCATCATACCGACCAGGGCCCGATTGCCCTCCAGGCGCTGGCTGATAATGTCTTTCAAAACCCTCTCCTGTCCTTGATGCTTTTTGCGTGAATTGCCATGCGAGCAGTCGACGACAATGGCCTCTTCAAGGTCTTCATTGTGCAGTTTCTGGCAGGCCTCCTCAATGCTGACTGAATCATAATTGGGCCGGTTACCACCACGCAGCACTATATGGGTCCAGGGATTTCCGGTAGTTGAGACGATACAGGTTTTGCCGTCGGGATCGACGCCGATGAAACTTTGCGGGGCCCGAGCCGCAATCATGGCATGGATCGCTTTGCTTAAACTTCCATCGGTGCAGTTTTTGAAACCAACCGGCATTGAGAGTCCGCTGGCCATTTCACGATGGGTCTGGGATTCAGTTGTGCGCGCGCCGATTGCGGACCAGCAGACCAGTCCGGCCAGGTATTGGGGGGTAATCGGATCGAGCATTTCGGTTGCTGTCGGCAGCCCCATCTCGGTTATTTTGAGGAGAATCCTTCGGGCTCGGCGCAGGCCTTCATTCATATCGCAACTGCCGTTCATATGCGGATCATTAATCAGACCTTTCCAGCCGACCGTTGTCCGTGGTTTTTCAAAATAGACTCGCATTACCAAAAGCATGCTGTCGGCAACTCCAGCCTGCAATTTTACCAGCCGCTCAGCATATTCCAAAGCTGCCTTTTCATCATGAATCGAACAAGGTCCGACGATCATCAGCAGGCGCTGGTCGCGATGTCCCAGAATATCTTCAATCTGGCGGCGTCCTTCAATAACGGTTTTCTCGCTGATAATGGTCAGCGGCATCTCCTGTTTGAAGGTGTTGGGGTCGATCAGGGGTTCGAAACTTCGGATGTTGATATCGTGGGTACGGATAGTCATAGTGTAAGCTCCTGTAGATTAAAGCTGTCTGTTTAAAATTAATGAAAAAGGGCCGCGAAGATCTCTCCCCACGGCCCTTAAAAAGAAAAAGCCGCGGGTTGGTCTCCCACGGCTTTATTGGATTTTATGAGTTTTTACTCTTACATGCCCCGGGCAAACCTATCCTTATCTCTGCTAAAATAAAACCAAAAAAAGAAAAGGGCGGAAAGGGGGCGGGCCATATTATTTTGTTTACCTTTTTTACGGGTGCTGTTTGAAGAACTCTTTTTTCCGTTGAAAGTTGGCTATTAGATCAATTGATTGCTCCTGTCAAGATATATTATCGGGAGGCTTATTAGCAAAAGCTGGTTTTTCGTTTCCAACTGTGATATTTCATTTAGGTGAGTTTGACTGTAAACTTAAAAATCTCTGTTTCTGTGTATGTTACCTGTTTAAAGAGAGGCGTAAATGGTTGAAGATAAACTTCCAGTCTATAAAATAGTTGTGTTTTTTACAACTCTTTTGTTATCCGTCGGTCTTTTTCTCTGGATGTTGAAGCCTTTTTTTTCCACTCTGGTTCTCTCCTTGATTCTGGTAGGTCTCTGTTACCCTGTCTACAAAAAACTTATCAAACCTTGCGGTGGGCGCAACTGGCTGGCTTCAAGTCTGATCTGCCTGGCAATTTTTTTGGGGATTTTTGTACCTTTAGTTTTTCTCATTAGCTCCCTCTCTGTTGAAGTTGCGGAATTTTATGGCTACCTGCGGCGAGAGTTGACTGTGGCTTCACTGAATCAACTGATCTCAACCCACTCCGACAAGGTTGCCCGAATTACCGATCTGCTGGATAGTCTCGGCATCGAATATAATCTTACCGATATGCAGTACGATATTATCCGCTTGAGTAAAGAGGCCGGTTTATGGCTCTACAACTGGACCAGGATGTTGGCCGGTCAGGTGATGACCTTTTCTCTACATTTTGTCTTGTTGATTATTTTTGTCTATTTTCTGTTGATTGATGGTCTCAAGGTCAAAGAGTACCTGCTGGCACTTTCACCATTGCCGCGTAATCAGGAAGAACTGCTACTGCGCAAGTTTAATGATATGACTCTGGCAATGGTGGTGGGTAACGGTATGGCAGCTATTGTGCAGGGAGTTCTTGGTGGTTTTGGGCTCGCTTTCTTCAATATACAATCGCCGATTTTATGGGGTACGGTGATGGCAATCTTTGCCTTTATACCTTTTATCGGGATCTCGGTGGTCTTTATCCCGATCGGAGGCTATATGCTGCTCATCGGTGATATCGGTAAAGGTATCGCCTTTCTGGTCTCTTTTGGCTTCCTCTCTTTGATAGTTGAATACCTGGTCAAACCAAAACTGGTTGGCGATCGAGTCAAGATTCATATCCTTTTGATATTTATTTCGATTTTTGGTGGATTGGCAACTTTCGGCTTGCTTGGAATTATCTTTGGCCCCCTTGTAACTATAGCGTTCCTGAGTATGGTTGAAATCTATCACCAGAGTTACGGTAAACAGATCCTCTAACTATTTCAAGCGATAACTAATTTGTAAGTGACTAACTAAATGAGAGAAAAGCGTAATTCAATCCTCTGTCCGGGCTGTCGTAAACTGATCAGTCGCGATGAAGAATATTGTCCCTATTGTAAGTTGAAACGCCCCGGTAGACGTTTGCCGGATATCTTCGGGCGTTGGAGTGCGACTCCGGCCGAGATTGTTCGGCCCCTGATTATCATTAATGTCGTCTTTTATCTCCTGACCTTGCTGTTGGCGCCAATCCAGTTTGGGAATTTTCACAATCCGCTCAATTTCCTCTCACCCGGGAACCAGTCTCTGTTAGTGGTCGGAGCGACCGGGTCGATGCCGGTTTTCCATCTGCACCGCTGGTGGACCTTGATTTCGGCATCATTTCTACACGGCAGCCTCCTGCATCTTCTCTTTAATATGGTGGCCTTAAATCATCTGGGCCGGATTACAGCGGAGATTTTTGGTCTGCACCGTTTTCTGATCATTTACTTGATCAGTGGGGTAATTGGATTTTATATCTCCTCTCTGGCTGGAATCATGTTGACGATCGGGGCTTCGGCCTCACTTTGTGGCCTGATAGGAGCTCTGCTTTTCTACGGCAAGAGCCGGGGAGGGGAGTTTGGTCGCCTGGTAGTTCAGCAGGTGCGCGGTTGGATTATCGGTCTGGTTATTATCGGTGTGGTGTTACCGGCGATCAATAACTGGGGACATGGCGGTGGCCTGCTCGGTGGATTGGCGTTGGCGGCTCTGCTGGGTTATCAGGAACGTCGCCCCTCCGGCCGCGTTATACGTCAACTGGCTTTTTTTATCGTCTTTGCCACCCTGGTGGTCCTCTTCTGGGCCGCCTTTCAGTCCACTTTCTATTTTCTCAATTAGATAAGGATATTCGGGGATACCCTTTTCTAAAAATTCATCACTCCAAAACCCGGACTCTGAGGGCTTTGGTTTTAGCCCGTTGTTTTTTATTGTCGAGCCGCTTTTGCTGGGAGCCTCGGGTGGCTCTGGTCGGTCGCCTTACTCTCTTGACGGCGGTCACACTTTTAATTAATTCCTGCAGCCTGATCAGGGCATCTTCTCGATTTTTTTCCTGGGTCCGAAATTGCTGGGCCTTGATAACAACAACGCCGCTTTTGCTGATTCGTCGATCTTTAAGATCCGACAGGCGCTGCTTATAGAAATCGGGCAGGGAGGAGGCCTGGATATCAAAGCGTAGGTGGATTGCCGAAGAAACTTTATTAACGTTCTGACCACCAGCCCCTTGTGCCCTGATTGCCGAAAGTTCAATCTCGTCATCAGGGATGGCAATATGTGAGGAGATTTGCAGCATAGTCAATTCACCCTTAAGTTTAACAAGGATATTTGTACAAGTATAATTATAGATTTCCCGCTTTTCAAACTAGAAGTTTCATGATCATCTGCATATCTTCCCAGGTCTCCTTTTTTTTGCCGGGGCTGCGCAGCAGGTAGGCGGGGTGAAAGGTTGGAACCAGCAAGCTGTAGTCGTTATAGGGATGGGCCCGACCCCGTAATTTGCCGATCGGGATAGTGGTTTTGAGCATGGTCTGGGCCGCAAAAGTGCCGAGGGCGCAGATCACTTTGGGCTGAATGGCTTCGATCTGGCGATCAAGAAAAGGAGAACAGGTGGCTATCTCTTTGGCTTCCGGGTTGCGATTGCCGGGGGGGCGGCATTTAAGAATGTTAGCTATATAGACCTGGTCTCGGGTTTTTCCGATAGCGGCAATGATTTTGGTCAGAAGTTGACCGGCCCGGCCAACAAAGGGTTCTCCCTGACGATCCTCATCACCACCCGGGGCTTCGCCGACAAACATGAGATCGGCGTTGGGATCTCCGGCACCGAAAACTATTTTGTTACGAGTTTCGTGTAATGGACAACGTTGGCATTCACCCAGATCCGTACAGATTGCAGCCAGCTCTTTGGCCGGATCGTGCTTAGGTTTGAGAACTCCGGGGTTTTTCAGCTCGCGCTGGCGTTCAAGATGGGCTTTGAGTTGCATTATATCTTGGTTGATTTCCATCATAGTCATGAAACCGGACCCCGTAAACGGCGTTGGCTTTTGAGTTTAATCATATGGTCAAGAATCTCGCCGGCGACCTTTTCTTTACTCATCATGGGAAAATCGGTCGTCTGTCCATCTCGGTCGATAATCTTGATGATATTGGTATCAACACTAAAGCCGGCTCCCGGAGCTGTAACGTCGTTGGCGACAATCATGTCAAGGTTTTTGCGTTTTATTTTATCCTGGGCGTGGTCCAGGAGTTTGCTGGTTTCAGCGGCAAAGCCGATTAGGAAGGGTTTATCCGGGCGTTGTCCGAGGCCGGCCAGGATGTCGGGGTTTGGTTCAAGTTCAAGGCAGTAACCACCTTCCCGCTTGATCTTTTCAGCAGCCTGGGTGGCCGGTCTGAAATCGGCAACCGCTGCCGCCATAATAACCGAAGTTACCCCTTCAAGGTTGTCATCGATGGCGTTAGCCATCTCAATCGCAGTTTTGCACTGCACAACTTTTATACCCCAGGTTTCAAGTTCAGCCGATGGGCCGGCAACCAAAATGACTTCAGCCCCGCGCCGCCGGGCGACAGCGGCCAGGTTGTAGCCCATCTTGCCGGAAGAGCGGTTGGTCAGGCAGCGGGCTGGATCGATCGCTTCTTCGGTCGGCCCGGCACTGATCAGAATCTTCTCCCCTTTAAGGTCATCGGAACTCAAGAGAGCTTTAATCTCATCCATGATGGCATCGATATCGGCCAGTTTGCCGCGGCCTATGACTCCGCAGGCGAGTTCTCCCTCGGCCGGATCCATAAAATGGTAGTTCATCTCTTTAAGATTAGTGATATTTTTCTGCACCACCTGGCTGGCCCACATGTTGGTATTCATGGCTGGCGCAAAAAGTACCGGCACCCGGGTTGCCATGACCATTGTGCTAAGAAAATCATCCGCAATGCCGTTGGCAATCTTGCCTATAATATTGGCTGTGGCCGGTGCGATCACCAGGAGATCAGCCCGGCTGGCAAGTGCGACATGACCGATTTCAGAGGAGGCGAAGAGGGTGAAAATATCGGTTGTCACGGGGTTGCCGGAGAGGGTCTGAAAGGTTAAAGGGCCGACAAACTCGGTCGCGCTTTTGGTCATGATGACATTGACATTGGCGCCATATTTAGTAAGCTCTCTTAAGAGCAGTACCGATTTGTAGGCAGCGATTCCGCCGGTGACCCCTAACAGGATCTCTTTTCCGTGCAGCATAATTTTTATGTTCTCCGATTAAGAGGTTATGATTGTTGACGATGGGGAATATTTTGATTAGTTTAAAGGTATCTTTGAGACAAAATAGTAACTTAATTTTTCCTTTGTGACAAGGATATTTATAAATAAACCATGGAACTCTTAACATCTTTGCAAGATATTGGCTGGTGGCCCTATGTGGTGCCGCCGGTGGCCGGGGCTGTAATTGGTTATTTTACCAACTATCTTGCCATTCGTATGCTTTTTCGTCCTTTGACGAAAAAATATCTTCTGGGTTTGCCGATACCGTTAACGCCGGGGATTATTCCGGCCCGACGCCGGGAGTTGGCGGTTCGGATAGGTGATATGGTCGGTGATCACCTTTTGACCCGTGAAGTTATTCTCGAACGCTTGCAAAGTCCGGCTGTCGATGATGCCCTCTATCGTTGGGTGGTGGAGCGTTTCCAGCGCCTGATTGAAAATGATTTTGGGTCGCCGGCAACGTTAATCCCGGAGTCTCTGCGGCCGGCGTGGCGCGCTTGGTGGGGCCGGGGTTGGCGTCCGGCTTATCAGATCGTTGACTGGGCCGTGGAACATCCCGATTTGCGGCTCTTTTTACACACCCCGGTCTCAGAACTTACTCGTCGTCTGCTGGCAGGCAATATTGATGATTTGCTCTCAGCGGAGTTACTGCAGGTGCTTAAGAAAAAACTGCCATTCATGGTCGAGGAAGGTTTACAATCACCCCGTCTGCTCAGCTGGCTTGAGATGGAGATAGATCGTTTAGGGCAGTTGCTGCTCTCTTCTGAAAAACCCTTGGGTGAAATTCTGCCAGCCGATCTGCAGACCGCCTTGATGGCTGAGCTGCACCGGGAACTGCCCGATCTGCTGGTTCGTTTCAGCCGTCTTCTTTACGATCCTGAAATCAGGCTGCGTTTAAAAAATCGGCTTCATCAGGGAATCAACGTCTACATTGACAGTATGGGATTCTGGCGCCGTCTGGTAACCAGTTTGGCGATGTCGGATGAGGAGATCAAGGATAAGATCGACCAGTTGGTTGATGATGTTGCTAAAGATCTGGCAACCTCTCTGCAGCAGCCGGAGTGGCAGGAGAAGGTTTTTAATTTACTGGCAGAGCGTCTGGCGGCTCTTCTGGCCATGTCGCCGGCCCAACTCTCAGGACACCTCTCTTTTTCACGGGTCAGTCGGGTATGGGGTTTTATCAAAGAGAAACTGCTCGGCCATCTTGGTACTCCGCAATTGAGTATGAGGCTTTCGCGGATGATTGAAGAGATTTTGGAACCCTTAAGCCGTAAATCTTTGGGCGATATTTTTGAACGCTGGGGGATGGAGGCGGTCGAGGAGGGGGTTGCCGAACTTTTTACCGGCCATATCTGCAGAGTTTTGCGTTCGCGACAAGTCAAACGCCGCCTGGCGGTGATTCTCGCTTTACGTTTTGACCAATGGCTTTATCACTGGCCGATGGGGCGTTTGTCACTATATCTGCCCGGTACTCTCAATGAACCTCTGGTCGCTTTCTTCTACCAGCAGGCGCGCCGGCATCTGGCTGAAGAGCTGCCGCGTTTAAGTGAGCGTTTCGAGGTTAAAGAGATTGTCGAAGATAGAATCAACCAACTCCCGGTTCTTCAAGTCGAGGAGCTTCTCTTAAGTGTTATGCGAGAACATTTTACCTATATCAACCTCTTTGGCGCCCTGGTTGGTGCCTTGATCGGAATTTTGCAGGTCCTCTTATTCCACTTTGCCGGTCGGTAGTCCCGGACGGACTTTAAGAGTCGTCTCTTTGCGCAGGGTGACGGTACCGGCTTTCGAGCCGCGTGGTTTGCTGACAAATTTTGCCTTGGTGCATGAGACCGCCACCACCCCGCCGGATCGGGCTTTACTGTGCCAGGCTGCAACTGATGCCGCTTGCTGGAGCATCTCTTTAGTTGGCTCCTCTTTTATACCCTTCGGGCAGCGCAGGATAACATGGCTGCCGGGCATGCCGCGGACGTGAAACCACCACTCCTCCGGTCGCGCTATTTTCAAGCTCAACCTGTCATTATCGCTATCGCTATGACCAGCCACTATCGACCAGCCGTCGTTCAACGGGTATTGATAAACCTTCACTTCATCATTTTTCATTATTAAAATTCACATTCAGTGCGGTTGGCGTACTGTTTAAGCAGATCCGGGTTGGCAATCTCATAGGAGCCCGGATCCTTGCCCGTCCGAATAAATTTTTTAGCGCTGAATATCTCTAGACCTTTAGTTATTCTTTTAAGGTCGCAGGCGGGATCTGTATAAATAAGTTCTTCAATCGAGAAGTTGTTTTTCTTCTCTCCGGCTTCGCAGAGGTTGAGAATCATTGGAGCGACATCGTAGGTTGGGGTCGGCCGGATACCGTCACGCACCCGCTTCATCAGTTCATCACTAAACTCCTCGAGGTCGGGTATCTTGTTGGCCGTGACTTTCATCGGAAGGCCAAGATTGACATAGGTTGCCGTATCTTTAAAGCGGCCGTATTCACGGTTGAGTTCGACCAGCTGTTGGATAATATCGCCATAGCTGATGTTGACGCCTTTGCGACTCTCCTCGATAGCCAGATCCTCAGGGACGCAGGTGTAGGAGAGGGAGAGCGGGACAAAATAGGCACTGCGGCTGGTTTTCTCAACGAATTCAAAGACATTTTTGATAATACCGACTTTGGGTTTAAGAATCTTACCGCTACGGGAACGCCCGCCTTCCGGGTAGAAGAGGTAGGGTTCGTTATGAAGCCACATATATTGGTTGTGCTGTTTGAAGGTCTCAATGTAGATCGGGTTGCCGAGCCATTTGATTTTTTTCTCGATCATATCGTCGCGTTTGAGTTGGCAGACATTAAGTCTGGGGAGAATCTTCTCTGAAACCCCACGGTAGAGATTGCTGCCGGCGATAACTACCGGAGAGATCAGGTGGGCCCGGTTTAAGGCAAAGAGGATCGGTAGATGGTCGGCGTTGGAGATGTGATTGGCAATGAAGAAAACCGGTTCATCACCAATCAAATGACGAACCTCATTGATGGTTCCGGGACTCTTCTCAACGGCTCTTATAGAGTTTACGAAATTATTGAAGAGGCGCTTGGCAACCGCTCGAAAAAGAATGAGAAAAGTGGGGTTGAAATCGGGTGCGATATCATCGAGGTAGGTGTTTGCAAGAAATCTTAAGGTGTCTGGACCTTCAAGTTTTTTAAGGGCATCAATCCTTTGTTCAATATTGTTAATGGATCGCTTGAGGTTGCTTTGGCGCTCTCCGACAGTGCCTTCAGCCCGTCCTTTGAGGCGCCGCAAGAGGATGTTGTCATGCATGAGCTGCAGACTCTTGGCTTCAAAAACTGAGAGATCACCAAGCATGCCGTCGCGGCCATAATCGGCCAAAAGATATTTTGTGACTGCGGCGAAGAGTCGTTCCCGTTGAATGCGACTTTTATTAACCGCAAAACGGTTGACCAGATGCAAGAGAACCGGGCTCTTACTGAGGCCGATAAGGAAATCTATGGCTTGATCAATCTTCATTATCCAAAAATTTAAAGTTTATAACGATCGCGTAGCGAGTGAGAAAGTTGAGTAAGGCTTGTAAAGGCCTTATTGACGGTTTTTTGTTTATCCGGATTGATCAGGCAGCAGGTTGCCGGAGAAAGCAGGCTGCGAGAGAGCAGCAGGTCACGATCCAACCCCTCGTCGTAGAGACCCTGCCAGGTTGATTCAAGAAGTTTTGTCAGGCTTTCATGGTTCTCTTTGTTGAACGGCTCTAGATTGGTCGGAACAATACCCCAGACGATAGTTCCGCCTCGCTTAATGAAATTGATAATTGCTTTTCTATAGAGAGGGAGAACCTTGGCGTTGGTGTAGAGATCGATTGAGACGATGTCCATATCGAAACCTAAGAGGAAATCCCAGTCCGGGTTACCGCAGAGATGGATTCCCCGGGGCCGATCGATCATGCTGAAAAGGTCGTCAATATCTTCCCGGGCCAGGACATCACTGTAACCCGACATCGCGCTGAAGAGAAATTGGAGACCGGGTTCATCAATAAACATGAAGGCGTTGGGATTTTTCTCTTTGAGTCGGGCGAGTTGGACATTTACCCGTTTGGACATAAATTCGAAGAGAAAAGGGCGGACAGTATCGTCAAAGAGTATGGGGCGGTCATTCTCATTTTTGATAAAAAAACCGAAACTTACCGGGCCTTCGAGCTGGCCGCGAATTGCCGGCCGATCACTTAAGTCAAGTTCAAGAAAGCGGTGATAAACCGCCGAATATCGGCGGCTGACATCAAAATATTCCGGTTCTTCGAAATGGCTCAGGGTCTCTTCCAGCTCTTCAATAAATTTTTCGGTTGAAAAGCGTAAGGTCTGCTTCTCAACATCCAGCAGGATGCCGGGAAAGTGTTCAGCGGCCTGCACATACATATCTTCATAGTAGTTATAGAGAGGTAGTTGCGGCCAAAAGGGGATATCAAGCGAGAGGGCCAGTTTCAAGGCTTCATCAACATCAGTGTGGGGCATGACTGCCATTGCAGTCGTCATCAAGTTGCCGGGTAGAGACATGTCGGTTTCCTTTTTAAGGGTTCTTTACTTCAAGCACCACAAAAGCCAGGGCGAAATCCTGTTCATGGGAAAGGCTTAACCAGGTTGTGGCGTTACGTTCTTTGTGACATGTCTGGTAGGCGTAGTTGTGGAGTTTTAATTGGGGCTGGCCGAGATCGTTGTTGATGACTTCGATATCGCGCCAATTTAAACCTTCCCTTAAACCGGAGCCTAAGGCTTTGACGAATGCTTCTTTGGCGGCAAAACGGGCCGCAAGGTGGATTGCAGGTCGGGCTTTGGAAGAGGCGTAGGCAGATTCTGTGGTGCTGAAGATGCGTTCCAGGAAACGCTGGCCGTAACCTTCAACTAACTTTTCAATCCGGCTCACTTTAACAATGTCGCTGCCAATTCCGATGATACTCATGGCAGAAGGGCTTTCATCTCCCGTACAGCACGCTCTAAGCCAACGTAGATTGCGTGACCGATAATGCTGTGCCCGATATTAAGCTCCTCGATGCCCGGAAGATTAGCTACGGGGACGACATTGCGATAGTTCAAGCCGTGTCCGGCATTTATCCTGAGGCCAAAATTGGAGGCTGTAATACAGGCGTGATCGATCAGGGAAAACTCTTTTTTAAGTTGATCTTCACTTTGCGCGTCGCAATAGCGGCCGGTATGAATCTCAATAAATTCGGCTCCGATTTCGGCTGCCGCCTCAATCTGGTCGGGGTCAGGATCGATAAAGAGGCTAACGATAATGCCTGCTGCCTGAAACTTTTTGATCACCGGTTCGAGTCTGGCTCGGTGACCAATCACATCAAGCCCGCCCTCGGTGGTCAACTCCTCGCGTTTTTCCGGAACAAAGGTTGCCGCATAAGGTTTTATCTCAAGGGCAAAATCAAGAATTTCGGGGGCCATGGCGAGCTCAAGGTTCAACCTGGTCTTGATGGTCTCTTTCAGCAAGTGAACATCGCGCTCCTGGATATGGCGCCGATCCTCACGAAGGTGTACGGTAATACCATCGGCTCCGCCGAGTTCAGCCAGGACAGCTGCGGCAACCGGATCCGGTTCACTGATCCCCCGGGCCTCTCTGACGGTGGCAACATGATCGACATTTACTCCAAGTTTTACCATATGATTTTTCTCCAAACCCATCTTTCTTATTCATTCGTAGATATTTTTTCGGTGACCAACGCGAATAACACGAACCGTAACGACATCTTCTTGAATGTCACAAATGATTCGATATGCGCCGATCCTATATTTCCAAAAAGCGGACAAATTTTTTCGCAGAGGATCTCCAAAACGTCTGGGATTATCTTCCGTAGCAATTTTTGTTCGCAAATAATGAAGAATATTGGATTGGGCGGTCCTGTCGAGCTTGCGCAACTCCTTACGCGCGCGATCATCAAATTCAATCTTCCAGGTCACACCCTTTCTCCAATTCGTCTAACGACCAGGTTCTTTCAGGTGGATTCTCAATTCTATGAACCGCCAGGTAGTAATCCTCCAGGTCTTCCAAGTGATCAATTATAGCTTCTCGAGCATAAAAAGACTTCGTTCTGCCGGTTTTCACAGCCAGATCTTGAAGTCTTTTTTCAAATTTTTCAGGCAACCTAATAGCTAACATCTTGACACCTCCCGCTATACAAATATAGCATTCTGCATAATAAAGTCAAGGATGCTATTGATTTCTTACAACCGGCAGGAGTCAGACTATGAACACAACGAAACAGCGGGGTTATATCACCGTTACATTTCCAACAGAAAAAAGACATGCTTGTTCCTTTACAATCCCAGGTAGGGTAGCAGCTTGATGATGCCGACAATTATCAGCGCGATGGCAGCCAGGCCGACAACGACTTTAAGGATGAAGGCCCCGATACGAAAAGCGATGTAGAGGACGATGGCGACAACAATAAGTATAATAATACTTTGCCAGTCAAATTGCATATTTGTAAAATAGTCGTTTAAATCATTCAAGTTGTTCATCGAAGTCTTCCTTTTTATTGATTTGTAGAATTAAGTTACAGCGGATAGCGGCGAACGCTGCTTCGCACTCCGTAACCGGGGACAGAGCTAAAGGTCTGTCCCCACATCGGGGCAGGTCGAAAAAAACCTCAATCCTCTTAAAAAAATATTTGCAAACTACTCAAATCCTTTATCTGCGTTATTAGCAGGTTTCATCGGGACTGATTGTTTTTCTCGCTTAAGATTTCCGACCAGGTACAGTTTTTTCGTGATGCGGTCAACCATCAGGGTGGCGGCGTGGGTTAGTTGCTGGCGCATGGGACCATTACCGCTAACCGTAATTGGTTCCAGATTTACTTTGCGGAGCGCACCGTTTTTCAGGGTCGTTCGGCCGTTAAATGCAGCGGTTACAGTGGAACTTAAACTGTCGGTTTGAGGATTCCAGCGTTCTCGGATTTCAATCATCTCGATGCGGCCATCAACTGATTGCAGCTGTTTCATAAAACTCTTATCAGAATCGAGGAAGGCTTTCAGGCGGGCACTGGTGCGCCGGGCCAGGCGGTCGGCAAGACCCGAATTGCCGGTTAGAGTGATTTCAGGAAAATTTTGATTGAGAGATGTTTGAGCCTTGGTTTTTACTGCGGCGGTTGGTGATGATGGCTGTTTTGCAGCGTTTGTCGGGCCGGTTTTGAGCGCTGTTTTAAGGGGTAGTTGATCCATTTTTTGTGAAGGCGCCAAATCCTTTTTAAAAGGCTCTGGCGGGATGTCGGTTTCAGCTTTGTGACTAACTTGATTAACTTTGCCCAAAGGGTTAGTCGTCTCTTTGACTGACGGAACGCTCTGGGTTGTAAGACTCTTCAGTTTATGGTCCGGTTGTTGAAGTGTATAAAGTAAGCCTGCGGCAATCACGCTTACAAGAATAAGTGCAGCTAACAGGAGATGGGTCGGGTGGCAGCCCTTTTGAGGGTCTGTGACCGAGGCGGCCAATTCGGGTTCAAGGACTGGTTTGCCGGCAATTGCTGGAATAAAAGAGGCGAGGGCTTCAGAGACACTGCTGACGGCTCGAGTCTTGATACCTTTTTCATGCCACGATTGTCTTAAGCTCTTGCTGATCTCTGTATCATTATCTTTCGGATAGAAGAAATAGCCACCATCTGGAAGTAGAGTGAGAACGGCTTTGCCTTTGGCTTCGATCTCGGCAATTTTATGAAGAGGCCCGCCATTACTGCTGTTGCTTATCTCGCCGGTTGCGGCGATCGGGCCGGGGTCTGAATCGGGCCAAAACTTTTTTGCTAAGGCAAGGGCCAGAGCCAGACCGCTGCTTTGTCCCGCAATATGACTGCCGCTGCCAAGCCCCTGCAGATCATAACCGACCACGGTTGGTGGTGGTGCGATTTTGGCCGTGTGGGCGATTGCATAAATAGCTTCGGCCGCACGACTTGCCGAACGCGAAAGATCGCATCCGATGTCACTGACCATATATGCCTCTATCGGGCGGCTGCGCTCGGCTGCCGGGTCGTAGAGAGATAGTTCGACCTTGACGCTGTTGCCGCTGGCAAAAAGAATCCAGGTGGGTGAGAGCTGCTGTTTCACTTTAAACTTACCGTCCAGACACTAAGATCGAGTTCATCCAGATTGCGGCACAGGCGGGCCAGCCGCCCATTTTCAAAAGTTCCGGAAAGTATCTCCAGCCCTTTTTTATCTCGAACTGTTACCTTGTTATCATCACTTTTTACCAGACTGCTGAGGACAATCATCCCTTTTTCCGGAGATTCCCGATCGGGCAGCACCTCAAGCCGATAAGAGCCGCAACTGCTTTCGACAACCAATCCCTGAGCTTTTGGTGAGGTTGTTGCGGCGGCTTCAAGAAAGCCATAGGCTCCATCTTTAAACAGATCTTCCTCTATCTCTTTTTCCTCCTCACATTCGTATACGACACTGAAGGCCCGCCGCCAAGACGCCCATGCAGCAAGACAAAGAGGACAGTTATCAAGATGCTCAAGTTCACTCTTTGAAGCCTCGTGTAAACCGCCATCGGCAGCTATACGAACCAAAGTTGTTTCATCAAGATGGGCGTTTTGTTCTGTGTGAGATAGTTCGGTTCTGACATCTCGCCAAGTTTCCAAAGCACTATTGATATTTTCGCTGTTTGTCATCATCATCATTATATTTCACCTTGCTATAGAGCATCCAGGCTTTTCCTTCTATTAGTTACGGCGACTCTTGCCAGCCGCTGCGTTTCAGGCATTCCTTAAGTTGAATAAGAGCAATCTTTTCCCGTTTGCGGACTGACTCTATTGAGCAATTAAAAGAATCTGCTAACTCCCGCAAAGTGACATCCTCCAGTTTTCGGGCTTTGACAATGAGCCGGTCACGGACCTCGGGCAGGGTTTGCATACAGTGTTCGACCAGTTGTGACAACTCACTTTTCAAAAGGTTGGTCTGCGGATCACACTCTTCGCTATGGTCGGCTAGAACCACTCCGTCAGTAAAATCTTCTCCATCGTCATTGTGTGAGTTCTCTTCGGCAAGGCTTACTACCGAAGGAATCAAGGCCAGGGTCTGATCAACTTCATCTGTCGACCACCCCAGTTTTTCCGCTAAATTACAAACAGAGTCGAGGCGGCCTTCATGCTCGAGTTGAGACCGGACTTCTTTCAATTCTCGAACCCGTTTATGAACCTCCTGCGGTAAACGAATAAGGGGCGCTTTGCGAAGATGATCCAGCATCGCTCCCTCAATCCGAAAGGCGGCAAAAACAGTCCACGGGGTGCCCTGTTCTGCGTTAAAGTTTTTTTGTGCCTCTAAAAGCCCGATAATTCCGTAATGAAAAAGCTCCTCT
>JANTGZ010000024.1 GCA_024762675.1 Thermodesulfobacteriota bacterium
TATTTTAGGGTTTGATTTTATTTTGCCTTTCTCTGCGTCTTTGCGTCTCTGCGGGAAAACGCTTTTTATCTCCCGCAGAGACGCAAAGACGCAGAGAGGAACCGCAATGCAAACCCCCTTCAAGATTTTTTTGTTTTAAATATCAAGTAGATAACTCAAGTCAGAAAGTTGAGTTAAAGGGTTAACGGCTCAGCAAAACTTTCTTAATCGGAACAAAGCGGCCTTTCTGAACCTGGTAAATACGCAGCCCCATAGAACCTTTATGGCTCTTATCGGAAAAACTGATCGGCACGGTCAAACCGCCGGTATCAAAGTCAGTCATGCCTTCAAGGGCGGCTTTGATGGCCGGACCATTGATCTCACCTTTAACCCGGCCGATCGCTTCGCTCATCACCTTCATCGCGGTAAAACCTTGAAAATAGTTGACAATCTGAACTTTATCGGGATGATATTTTTCACTGATCATTTTAGCTTGCTTAACACCAGCATCATTATCTTCCCAGATACAAAAAGGATTGGTCCAGTAGCAGCCTTCAGCAGCAGGACCGGCGAGATCCCTGATTTTGCCACTCATGGCCCAGTTGAGAGCAAAAAACTTGGTCCTTAAGTTAAGTTTTTTGGCATCTTTCAAGATCGTCGCCATGACCGAGGTCTCCTGACAAATCGCGAAATCAGGATCAGCTTTTTTCATATTGAGAAGCTGCGGCGTAGCATCAAGGGCGCGCAGGCCGATAATCGGTTTGGCAACCACATCAACCCCGATCTCCTTGGCATAATCTTCAGCGCCGGGGAAATCATGACCCTGGAATTTGACCGTGAAGAAAGGAGAACGGCCGAAACCGGTGTCATTATAGATGAACGCGACCCGAGGATTACGGCTTTTGTCAGTCCAGGTGTCCTTAATAAACTTCAAGGCAACCCGAGCCTGGTCAGCATAGGTCGTGCCGACCATAAAGTTATAAGGGGTCACCTTGGGGTCAGTCAAGTGTTCGGAATAGGAGGCTGAAAAATAAGGAATCTTATCTTTTTTAATTAATGGTGACATCGCCTCCGTATCACCGGTGCCCCAGCCCTGAATCGCGACGACCTTCTGGGTCTTGAACTTTTTATATGCTGCGAGAGCTTGAGGGATTTTGTAGGCGTAATCAACATCAAACAACTCAATCTGCATACCGTTGATACCACCCTTCTCCTCATTGATAAAGCGGACATAATCACGCACCCCTTCAGCATATGGGGTACCGACTGAACCGGTGCCGCCGGTAATGTCAAAAAGTCCTCCAATCTTGATAGTTTTCGCTGCCATTGTCGGGGCCGCGCAAAACAACATCAGGGAAACGGCTACCAACCAGAGAATAAATCTTTTCATCTTCGACTCTCCTCTTACCCTTTGAAAGTTTATGGTTCTCATTATGGGCAGAACCCTACCACGTACACTTAAAAAAGCAGTCGTCAGTGGTCAGCAAAAGAACTGATAACTACTAAGTGATTAGTATGAGAATGGCCAGAGTTTCCAGTAAGCCTTGATCATCTGCCAGCGATGAGCCATACCATCAGGCTCGTAGACCAGAAAACCAATAATAATAAGACCGAAAATACCCTCTTTGATGGCGGCAAAAAGATTGACGATCATCGGAAATTCACCACTCAAAACACCACTTAAAGACCTAAGCACTTCCGGCAGCAGGACCATAAAAACAGCACCGAAGATTGAACCGATAATACTTCCCATACCACCGATAATTATCATCGCCAGATACTCGATTGAGACCCCTATGGTAAAGTGTTCCGGGGTTATAATAGTAACATAGTGGGCCCATAAGGAGCCGGCGATACCGGCGAGGAAAGAGCTGAAAGCGAAAGCCATCAACTTGTACTTGAAGAGGTTGACACCCATCACCTCAGCTGAGATATATTGATCGCGAATCGCAATAAAAGCGCGCCCGGGCCGGGTTCTGACAATATTTTTGGCCACCGTCACAGCAATAACCGCCATCGTGGCAACCAAATAAAAATACTTTAGGTCGGTGTCAAAGGAAAAACCCATGATGGAGGGAAAATCGACCATCTTTCCCAGAACCCCATTAGTAACAAACTCGACATGAACCATCAGATATTCAATGATAAACTGAGCCGCCAGGGTGGCAATTGCCAGATAAAGCCCTTTCAAGCGCAGGGAAGGGATCCCGAAAACCATGCCGAACATAGCTGTAATCACTCCGGCGCAGGGCAGGGCGATAAAAAAGGGAAAACCCAAATCCATCACCAGATAGGCGGAAGCATAGGCCCCAATACCAAGAAAAGCGCCGTGTCCCAACGAGATTTGTCCGGTAAACCCAGTCAGGATGTTCAGCCCTAGAGCCCCGATGATCGCAATCCCGATCATATTACAGACATAGAGAACATAGTCGTCTAAAAAAAGAGGTATGATACAGAGAGAAACCAGGAAAACAATAATCCAAAATTTAGAAAAGGGGGTCTGAAAGAGAACCATATCCTTTTTGTAACTGGTTTTATAATCTCCACAAATATGTGCGTTCATTAAATCCTCAAATAATATTAGACTTTTTCGATCTCCGGCGTACCGAATAAGCCGTAAGGCTTGACCATCAGGATGATAACCAGAATAACAAAGGGGATCACCTCTTTAGTGCCGCCACCGACGATGGGATCGATATAGCCGCCGGTCAAAGCTTCGAGAACACCAATAAGCAGGCCTCCAACAATCGCCCCGGGAATACTGTCAAGTCCGCCCAAAATAACGGCCGGAAAAACTTTCAAGCCAAAGAAGCCTAAGGAGACATTAACAACATTGATATTACCGAGAAAAACTCCACCGACACCGGCAACCAAAAAGGCGATACACCAGGCCATGGCAAAAACTTTTTTGACACTGATACCCATCGAGAGCGCCGCCTGCTGATCATCAGCCACAGCTCGCATGGCGATTCCCGATGATGAGTAACGAAAAAAGAGGGTAAACAAAGTCAAAAAGAGGATTGCGAAACCGACACTCCAGATATAAACCTGCGAGATTACCACCGGCCCCAGGTGAATCGGCACCTGGGAAAAGAACTGTGGATAGACCCGGTTATTGGGCCCCCAAACAACCAACACGACACATTTTAAAACACTGGAGAGGCCAATCGTCAGCATTATAATCGAGATGATCGGCTCCCCGATCATCGGCCGCAACGCCAGGCGTTCAATTATCAATCCTGAGACCACGGTAACCACCATGGTCAGAACGAAAGCAATCCAGAATGGAATATGCAGTTGGGCCACCATTGCCAGGCAGACATAGGCGCCAACCATGAGAAACTCACCCTGGGCAAAATTGATAACTCCGGTAGCCTTGTAGATCAGTACAAACCCTAAAGCAACCAGGGCGTAGATACTGCCAACCACAACTCCACTCACCAACAGTTGAAGAAAAAAATCCATCGTGCCAATCGCCTCCTGAAGAACCGGACTTAAAGCCGGCCACATAAGGACCCGGACAAAAAATCTTTCGGCCGGCCTTAAATACTTTTCACTTTTACGTCGGTTTTCAACTGCCTGGTATTACCATCCTGATACTTGATAATCGTCTCGATATGGATGACATTCATATCTGCGTACATCCCTTCGATGATCTCATTGTATTTTTCATCAACAAAACGACGACGCACTTTGCGAGTTCGGGTCAGCTCATCGTCATCGGCATCAAGTTCCTTGTAGAGCAGAACAAACTTTTTAACCCGGGCCGCCTCGGGTAAGCTGCCATTGACTTTGGCGACCTCTTCCTGGATCATGCCATAAATGGGATCCTGTGAAGCCAGATCAGTATAGGTGGTATAGGCCAGGCGATTACCTTCGGCCCACTTGCCGACAATCTCAAAATCGATACAGATCATGGCCACGATATAATCACGATCGTGACCAATGGCCACGGCCTCCTTTACATAGGGGCTGAATTTAAGTTTATTCTCAATAAACTGTGGAGAAAACCTGGTGCCATCGGCTAAGGTCATGACATCCTTAAGCCGATCGATCACCACCAAATGGCCGTTTTCATTAAAATAGCCGGCATCACCCGAGTGCAGCCAACCATCGATAATTGTCTCATCGGTGGCCGCCTGGTTCTCGTAGTAACCCATAAAAAGTGAGGGGCTGCGTGAGATTATCTCCCCCTCCTCAGTGATTTTGATCTCGGTTCCAGGGATCGGCTTGCCTACCGAATCGAAATCGATATCCCCATCATAATGTATACTCGAGATCCCGGAGATCTCGGTTTGGCCATAAATCTGTTTGAGATTGACCCCGAGAGCGTGAAAGAAACGGAAAGTATCTGGACCCAAAGCAGCTCCTCCGGTTGAAGCGCTACGAATATTGCTGAAACCAAGACGATCCTTTAAAGCCCGAAACACCAGGCAATAGGCGATCCAATATTTGACCTTATCCATAAAGGAGGGGGTTTTTTTCTGAAACTTCAGGTCAGCCCAGTGGTAGCCAATTGGGAGACAGCGATTATAAGCAAAGCGTTTGAAAGGTGAAGCATCCATGATTTTGACCTGCACCATGGCCGCCATATTCTCCCAGACCCGGGGCGGCGAGAACATGACATGGGGTCCGATTTCCCGCACATTTTCCTGGGCGGTTTC
Source organism: Thermodesulfobacteriota bacterium (assembly GCA_024762675.1). GTDB lineage: Bacteria > Desulfobacterota > Anaeroferrophillalia > Anaeroferrophillales > Tharpellaceae > Tharpella. Next base: position 4,644 of record JANTGZ010000024.1, read on the forward strand.
CGGTTTTTCAGGGAAATTGACCGTAAATCCGAAAAGCAGGGCACTGGAGATCGCCATCATCTGTTCGCCGATCCAGGGCAGAGGCAGAAAGGAGACAAACTCGTCACTTTCAAACTTCTTATCGACCTCGCCCAGATTACGGGCCATATGAACCATATTTTTATGGCTTAAGAGAGAGAGCTTGGGATTGCTGGTAGTTCCTGAGGTAGTACAGATTGAGGCGGCATCATCTTCCCGGGTAGTTTCAACCTGGAGATCAAAAAAACCTGGATTTTCCTCTTCGTAACGCCGCCCCAGCTCTTCGACATCGGGGAAATAGAGCAGTTTTGGCTCTTCGTAAGTCCGCATGCCTTTGGGATCGTGGTAGATTATATATTCGACTGAAGGTAGCTCATCGAGCATATCAATAATCTTGTCACACTGCTCCTGATCTTCACCAATCACAAACTTAGAACGCGAGAGATTTATGATATAGGAGACCTCCTTAAGGATTGAATCCTGATAGATGCCGATAGGAACCGCTCCGACGCACTGCGAAGCGAGTTCAGCGTAGATCCATTCCGGCCGGTTGTCACCAATAATTGCGACCTTATCATCCCTTTTTAAACCCAGAGACACCATTCCCAGACAGAAATACTTGACATGTTCATAGTACTCCTGCCAAGTAAAACTCTGCCAGATGCCGAAATCTTTTTCCCTTAAAGCATGTTTGCTATGGCCGAATTTTTCGGCCTGCTGCTTTAAGAGTTTGGGTAAGGTATCTCCAGTCATAAGCTCTCCTTTAGCCCGCTCTACCGGCCAGAAAAACTGACTCTTCGTCGCCTAAGTAAGCGTTAATTACCGCCTGGTTCTCCTGTACTTCTTGTGGGGTTCCAGTAGCCAGTAATTCACCGAAGTTGAGAACCGTCACCGTATCGGAGATATCCATGACCACACCCATATCATGTTCAATAAGAAGGACTGTCGTCGCCCGCTCCTGATTGATATCGATAATAAAACGGGCCATATCTTCGGTCTCTTCCAGATTCATGCCGGCCATGGGCTCATCAAGCAAAAGGAGCTCCGGTTCCAGGGCCAGGGCCCGACCCAGTTCGAGACGCTTCTGCAAGCCGTAGGAAAGGGTGCCGACCGGTTTTTTGCGAATATGCTCAATTTCCAGAAAATCAATTATACCCTCAACAACTTCGCGATGGTGCAACTCCTCTTTTTGAGCTTTACCAAAAAAGAGGCCGCCACTGAAAAGTCCCGATTTCATATGGATGTGGCGCCCGAGAAGAAGATTATCGATAACCGTCATCCCCTTGAAAAGTTCAACGTTCTGAAAGCTTCGGGCAATTCCCAAAGGCGCTATCTTATGCGGCGCTAATGTGGTAATATCTTTACCCTTATAGAGAATTCGCCCGCGCTGTGGCCGATAGAGACCACTGATAACATTAAACATACTCGATTTACCCGCCCCATTAGGCCCGATAACCGAGTAGATTTCCCCTTTGCTCACCTTAAAATCGACACTGAGCAGGGCGTTAACCCCGCCAAAACTCAAAGAGATGCTCTCAGCTTCCAGGATTACCTCCGGCACAACCGCTGTTTTCTCTTCCCCCATAAACAAATTCCTCTTAAAAGCCATAAAACATCTTTATATATTCAGCCACCTATACCACAATAAGCTATTTGTCAACAGAAAACAACGCCTCTCAGAGATAAGGCTGATTATCTTTGATTTAATGGCGCTCAATCGCAAGCATAAAACATCTATAACAATAAAAACATATAACAAACGTTGATATATCTAAACTTTAAAAAGGTCTTGCGGCACCCCCGAACCGACCGCAATTAAGAGCCATATCACTATCCAAAATTCCAGATATCAACCATTATGCGTAAACTGAGAATGAAGAAAAAAGAGCTGCAAATACTGCAAAACACACTCTCAAAACAACAAAATTCTTGACAACAACAACTGCTTGGCTATAATAGCTACCAGTTCTCGTTAACTGAGAAGCTATTAAATATAGAGATAATCTAAAGTTACCCATTTCTCCTCATTGCAATATCAACCGCTCCTGGAAACTAATGAACCAGACCATTCAAAGTGCGGCCGACCAAACCCTAAAACGATATCGCATCGGGGAGATAGGCAAACTGCTTGACTTAAGCACCAGAACTATCCGCTATTATGAAGAGATCGGCCTGCTCAACACCGTGAAAAGAATAGAGGGCGGCCGGCGCATCTATACCGACGATGACCTGCGGCGCCTGCGCTTCATAAAAAAGCTCAAACTCTTAGGGCTTTCCCTGGGGGAGATGGCGGAACTTGAGAACCACTACAACCGCCACCGAACCAACAAAAAAGTCCTGCCTAAGGTTGCCGAACTTCTCCATCGCCACAGCGCTGAAATCGAATCCAGACTCAACGAACTCGGCAAACTAAAAAAAGAGATCAATGACTACCTGGCCCATATTGAAGGTAAAATCAAGGACTCCTAACTTTTAAAAAGTTGTCAGTCGTCAGTAGCCAGTCTTCAGTGGGCAACAAAAACACTACGCCAAAAAAACCATGAACCACACCCCACCGGATCTACCACCTTCATATAAACTGGTTCCAGACACCGAGATCGAACAACGCTGCAAGCGAGCGCAAGAGGCGATGGGTGAAGCTGGTCTTAATGGGCTTTTAGTCCTCCAGAATGTCGACCGCTACTATTTCACCGGCACTTTTCAAGATGGCATTCTCTGGTTGCCGGCTGCGGGCGCTCCGATATTCTGGGTCCGCCGCAGCCTGGAGCGAGCCCGCCAGGAGTCTCCGCTTACAGATCTCCGTCCGCAGCCGCCCGAAACCTCTAAACTTGAGCGTGAATTGAGATCCGCAATTGCACCCCAAAGTCATATCGGCCTTGAAATGGATGTCGTCCCAGCCCGCCTGGCGGCCCGTTTTCAACGCCTTCTACCAGACTCCTGCAAAATCAGTGACGGCTCACCTTTGATCCGTAATTTACGCGCCTGCAAAAGCCCGCACGAAATCTCCTGTATCAAGAACGCTGCCACCATTATGGACCGGGTCATGGAACATGCCGCAAAAGTCCTGACTCCCGGTATCAGTGAAGTTGAGCTTATGGCCGAACTTGAGCATCAGGCCCGGCGCCTGGGACACTTAGGTATTGTTCGTATGCGCGGTTGGAACAGTGAGCTTTTTTTTGGCCACACCATCAGCGGGGCCGATGCGGCCCGGCGCGGCTACCTCGATTCACCAACTAATGGACTGGGCTTGAGTCCAGCCTTCCCGCAAGGTGCCAGCCATAACCTGATCCATGAAGGGGTTCCCATAAGTATTGATTTTATGGTCAACTATGAAGGCTATTTGGGGGATTTAACCAGAATGTTCTGTATTAATGACCCAGGCGAAGAATTTTCTCGAGTTCACGAGAATCTCCTTGACCTGAACCGCGAATTGGTTGCCGCTTTAAGACCTGGAAACGAATGTGGTGACATTTTCAACCTCTCCCAAAACCTGGCCCACGATTATGGTTTTGCCGACTACTTCCTCGGTCATGGCCCGGACCAGGTCAGTTTCGTGGGTCACGGCGTCGGCCTCGAAGTCGACGAATTTCCCTTCATCACCCGCGGCAACCGCATGCCCCTGAAAAACGGCATGGTAGTAGCCCTGGAACCCAAAATCACATTTCCCGCCGAGCATAAATCTCCACCTCCCCACAGCAAAGTTCCAGCATCCGCCATAACTACGGAAACCACCTATCTGATAACTGAAGACTCCACCATTCCCCTGACACTCTCACCAGAAAAAATTAAAATCTTAACAGGATAACATTAAAAATATCTAAAAATCAGTTGACAAACAGTGGTTGAAATGATATTTCATCACGATCATGCTAAAAAACTGATGTATATTTTTTACAAAATCAGCCAACAAAACTTAATTAAAAACAGATAATTTTGTCGCTCATCCATTTTGTATAGATCAGTAAAAATTCAAAAAAGGAGGGGAGAGGGTAATAAATTTCTGTGAAAAGCAAAAAGGCGACAGACAACGAGACAACCGAGCAAAAAAACAAGTTGCACATTAAATTTGGTTCAAAAGCAAACGTATCTTTATATTTTTTCAAGAATTTGAAGCAAGATTGCTTTTGAACCGATTATTTAAGTAATAAGGTGGAAGTTTTAAGCAGTTCAATTCAAGAAAAGGAGTAACACAGATGAAAAAGAGTTATTTTGCATTACTGGTGAGCGTTATCTTTATTCTCGCCACGGTCGGCACATCATTTGCCGCCATGGGTGAAGGTACCGTAAGTGCCAAGAAGGGCGTCGACCTGACCCTCTCCGGCAGCAACCGTTTTATCCCGACCTACTGCTCCAACATGAATGATTTTGACAGCGATATAGAAGATAGAACTACACTGGATGAAGGCGGCTGGGGCGCTGGCTTTTTTGTCCGCAATGAACTCCGTCTCGCTTTTTCCGGTAAAGGCGAAAATTTCGGTTTCCGCGTCATCCTCGAAGACGATATCCACTACTCCAAAAATAACGTCGACCGTAACAGCTACGGCAGTAGCAACACCCCGTTTGGTGGAGAATTCTCAGTTGAACGTTCCAAATTCTGGTACGACTTCGGTCCGGTAAAGTTCACCACAGGTTGGGACGTAACCTGGGCTGACCTCAAAACTGGTGGTTTCGTCTATGGTGATGACCATCCTTTCATCATGCTTTCCGGTAAAGCAGGTGACACCATGGATTGGCAGATCAACATGCTCATCATCGAAGATTCCGATGAAGGCATCGTTACTCCCGATTATCGCGATTCTGACTGGTACGCCTATATTGCCAAATTTAATTACAAAGTCGCCGGTATGACCATCAGCCCGTTTGCAGTCTACAGCGATATGCGTAAAGGCGCTCAGGGCATTGGCAACTCCCAGGCATACTACTTCGGCCTTGAAGCTTTCGGCAAAACCGGTATCTTCATGCCTAGCTTTGAAATCGTTGGCGTAACTGGTACGATCAACGATGCGGCCAAGGGCGGTACCGACGATTACGATATCAGCTCTTTTGCAGCCTTCGCCGCTTTGAAACTTGATCTTATGCCTGAATTCCAACCTTATATCGGTGGTTTCTATGTTCAGGGTGACGACGATAATACCGATAACGACGCTGAAGGTTTTGTTGGTATCACCAACATCGCCCGTTACACCCCGACCTTTGGTATGGAAGGCGGCTACATGTACGAACATATCTATGGCCTCGGCAATCCCCTTTACGCTCTGACCCCGGAACGTCTCGGTGGAACTGCGGCACGTTACGGCGGCATCAGTGGCGCCGGTACCGGTGACAACCCTGGCCTCATTTACCTTGGCATGGGCGCAACCGGTAAAGTCAATGGCGTTAAATATAAAGTCCAGACCGCTTACCAGTGGTTTGAGGAAGAAGATGGCCTTGGTCTTAAAAACGATGAGATCGGCTGGACCGTTGATGCCCAGGCTTCTTATGCTCTTTCCCCGAACTTCTCAATCTCCTACACCATCAGTGGACTCCTGCCTGGCGACGCTGTTGAAGAGATGAAGGGTGAAGATGATATTGCCTGGATCACCCGTTCCGAATTAGTCTGGAAGTGGTAGTCACCTCCTGATCTAAGATTTACCCAAAAAGCCCGGCCCAAATGGCCGGGCTTTTTTTTGCCCCTTTCCTCTCCTCATTTACTATATTCAAACCCCCAGAAGCCGCCAAGCCCCTCTGGGGAAACACAAAACTAGCTTTAATTCTTGACAAGTAATTCTCTTGCCGGTAATACACAGCAACCTACAACAGGGATTATAAGCACATAAATTTCGATCCATCAAATCATTAACATCCCCAGGCAGACATTTAAGATATGACTAAATATAAATTATCGGCTTTCACACTTGTACTCTTTATAACTATTGTGCTTAACAGCTCCTCATTGCAAGCATCAGGCCCTTGGCAGGGCTTGATGCAAACCATTCAAAGACACCTTAATCCGGGCAACCAAGCGGTTGGCAACATAACCTTGATCCGAGGTTCAACCGCCATCCTTAATCTCCAAAATCGACAGATCACAATCGGCACAACTCTAGCCGTTAAAGGTAACAATCTGCCTGGCGTGCCGCTCCCTTTACAAGACAATATTGCCCGCATTCGCATCACTCAGATTAATGGCAATCAAGCCCGGGGCTCAATTTTACCGGGCTCACTGAAAGTTCCCCCGCGCTCTTTGCTTTTTCCCTTGGCACACAACCGGGTCTACCTCTACACTAATCTAACGGCCCCGCAAAACCTGCAGCCATATCAAGATTTGACCCGCACATTACAACAGAACAGAGTTCCCTATGCCATTAAAACCTGGGCCCAGATTGCGACTGGAGACACACCGGGGATTCGCCCTTTAATTATCGCCTTTGAAGCTAACCGCAACCAGATCACGTATCGCTTGACCGATCGCGATCAAAATATCTTTCTGCAAAACAAATTTGCCCTTAACTTTGCCCCGCCAACTACGCGCCCGGCGGGCGCCACCTGGTCACAAACTCCGATATACATCGGCACTCCATCGACTTCGATCGGAGGCGTCCAATCATTCACCCAGGCTACCGGACCAGCACCGGGTACTCGGCCTGCTGGAAAAATAAAATTGAAAACGGCCTATAAACGCTTGGTTTTTGCTGATTACGATAAGCAGCCGGGCCAAGAGCTGGCTCTCCTTAATGAACAGTGGCTTGAAATCTATCGCCTCGACAACCTTAAACTCAAACCCATGGGACGATATCGCCTGCCCCACAAAGATTTTATCCCGATTCATCTGCATGCCGGCGATTTCAACCATAACGGTTTGGATGAACTCTACCTGAGCCTCGGCCGACCCACCCTGGTCGATGACAAACATGATACTTTCTTGAGCTCTATTATTCTCGAGCAAAAAGGGAATACCCTTAAACTCCTGGGTAAGGATTACCCGTATTATTTTCGAGTTATCGAGCAACGTGATGGCAAAAAAGTTCTGATGGTCCAGAATATGGGGAGCTTTAAACAATATAAGCCCCCAATTCGCTGGGCTGGATACTACAAGGATAAATTTGCGGTTCGCAAAGTGTATGGCCAAAGCCGTGATGTCTTCTCACTCTATAATTTCAACCTGAGCCCTTTTAGCAAAGAACAGATCCTGGTTTTGGATGAAATGGGCAATCTGGCCGGGTTTAACGCCAAAAACTCGGAACTGCTTTTAACTTCCGACACTCAATTTGGGGTATTTGATGAAAGCCCCTATATGCAGAAACTAAAGAATATCGAGTATGAGGGTGGTTTTTCGCTCACCAAAACCGCAGATATTCGTTACACAGCGCGTCGCTTTGTCAAACGCAACAATTATGGTCAACAAATTTTCCTGATCAAAAAGGGCCGCGTCGTCAACCCGGGAATGGTTGACAAGGGTTTAGGTCTGGTTCTTGATGAAAAGGTCAAACACGATCAGATCATCGGCCTGCAATGGCGTAACGGAGAAATTCGCGAAAGCTGGAAATCACCCAAATTCCCTCGTGACATCGTTGATTTCGGCTTTACTAAGGCCAACGGCAAAGAGATTATGGTGGTTCTGACCCGCAACAATGATGGAAAGTATGCTTTGGAACTGCTGCATTAAATGAAAAAGACTAAACCCGAAAGCTCACCGGCCAACACTGAAACCTTCCGCCCCTGGGGTTCGTATCGCTCTCTCTTGCTTAGCGACGGGCACCAGATTAAAGAGATCTTTGTCGACCCCGGCCAGCGCTTGAGCCTGCAATCACATCAACAACGCAGTGAACACTGGATCGTCATTAATGGGCCAGCCTTGGTAACCGTTGGCGAGAAAGAGCAGAAAGTGGATTCGGGCAGCCACATATTTATTCCCCAGGGTGCCCGGCACCGACTCGCCAATCCCGGTACTGAACCGATCAAGATCGTCGAGATCCAGATCGGCAGCTATCTGGGAGAAGATGATATAACCAGATATGAGGATGATTATCAGCGCGACTCAAAGAGCTGATTAATCCCTTTATATCAATAAAATTGTACTCAAAATGGTCAAAATATCTACAGCCTCTTGATCTTATATCTGTGTGTATTTGTGTCCATCTGTGGTTAAAAAAAGGAACCACAGATGGACACAAATACACACAGATAAGGGATCGCCTGTTTAATTTGAGATATGCGAATCACATCAAATTAAGGAACTAAGAAAAGATGCAGAAGATCTACGGCGTAATTTTAGCTGGCGGCTCAGGAACCAGGTTCTGGCCCTTGAGTCGGCACCAGAAACCGAAACAGCTGATCCCCCTGCTCGCCGGCAAAACCACCCTTGAAGTCACGGTGGAGCGCCTGCTGCCTTTTATCCCGGCCGCTAACCTGATGGTTGTCACCAATCAGGAACAATACCGTGATGTCGTCAGCAACCTGAGTTCCTACCTCGAAGAGAAACAGATTATCGCCGAACCTTGCGGCCGCAACACCGCCCCGGCAATTGCCTTGGCAGCCCAGCTCCTGGCCAATGAATATGGCGATGACGCTATCATGATGGCCTTTCCGGCCGATCACTACATCGGCGATCAGAGCCGTTTTCACGATCACCTGGAAAGAGCTGCAGAGTGCGCAACCGATGGCAGCCTGGTTACGCTGGGCATCAAACCAAATCGCCCGGAAACCGGCTATGGTTACATTCAGGGCGGCAGCCCACTACCATCAAACAAAGGCAATAAGCTTGCCGCTTTCAAGGTTAAAAGGTTTGTTGAAAAACCTGATTATAGGACCGCCGCAACCTATCTGATGGATGGCGGATACTACTGGAATAGCGGGATCTTCATCTGGAAGACTGGGAGTATACTGCAAGAGATTGCTGAAATCACCCCTGAGCTCGGCAACTCCCTGGCCAAATTTGTCAAGGACTGCACTGTCCAGGGTATGCAAGCAGCCCTTGAACATCTCTACAAGGAAGTTGAAGCGATCTCCATCGACGTTGGTATTATGGAGAAATCGCAACGGGTGACGGTCGTTCCGGCTGATTTTTCGTGGAGCGATCTGGGAAGCTGGGACTCCCTGGATGAGTTACAACTCTCGCCCTTTTCTACGACACCTCCTGTCATCTCCGTAGGGGCCACCGACAACACGGTCTACAGCCGTAAACTGACGGCCCTGGTCGATGTCGAAAATCTCCTCATCGTGGAAAGCGATGATGCTCTCTTAGTCTGCCGTAAAGGCAGTACTCAGCAGGTAAAAGAGATCGTGGCCGAACTGGCCAGCTCCAAGCTTGACAAGTTTCTGTAAATCGGGCCCCAAGCCATCAAAAATGGATTGAAAAATAATCCTAACTATGCAATAGCTATGTGCATATTTTCTTAGCTGCCGTTAAACCATATAGAAAATCATATAAACTCAAGGAGAGATAACTGATGACTAGAAAGATTTTGCTGTTAAGCATTGTGATAGCTTTTATGATGAGCGGCTGTGGCTGGAAGAACTGGCAGATCCCTTTTTTCGGCAGCAAGAAAGTCCAGGAAGAGGAACCGCTGGTTCAGGAAGCGACTCAGACTGACGAGGAACCACAGTACAGCGGCCAATATCAATCCGCCAGCCAGAATCAAGCTCAATACCCCAATCCTTATCAGGCTCCGGCTGGGAACCAGTATGCCCAGGCCCCAACTTATGGTCAAAACCCGAGCGCCGGGGCCTTCCAACCCGGGCAGCCCTATAACCCGAACGCCAACTATGCGCTTAGTGCCAATCCCGGTTATGGCGGCCAACAAGCAGCCTATGGAGCTCAAGCAACAGCACCCGGCCAGCCTTACTATGGCGCTACCGGGACCGCCTATGGTCAGGGAGCAGCCTATGGAGCCTATCCGGCAACTCAGCCGATGAATACAATGGGCGGCAGTTTTGAACAGGCTAATCTCGGGGCCTCAACGACGACAGCAACCCCCGATTCATTCTTCGGCACCCCGAAAAATGAAGAATTCGCTTTTGGCGGCATAAAGCGCAAAGCCCTCTTTATCATCAGCTATCCGCAGCGCGGTTTGAGCTCGTCTCCGCTTGACGCCTTCAGTCAAAAGATTTTTCAGCGGCTGTCAGCTGCACCCGGCATCAACCTGGTTCCCCGTGAAGCGATTGAACATTATACCAGTTCACACGATTTTTTCAACCAGACCCTCGACACACGCTCCCGCCTGAGCCGTTTGGGACAGGAGTTAGGAGCCCAGGCCATCATTTTGGAGAGAGTTCACTTCTCCTCCGATTTCACGGCCGGTACCTATGGCGCTCCGAGCCAGCAGGTTGAACTGCAATTGATCGACACTGCCACCGGCTACCCGGTCAAGAGCTATAACCTCAACCCGTCAACCCCGGGATCTGAGCAGGTTGTCAACAGCCTGGTCAATCATGTACGGATGATCGACTGGAGTGCCCGGGTAATTAAAGTGGAGAACAAACGGATTTTGGTTAATGCCGGGCGCCTGACCGGCCTCCAAGCCGGTCAAAATTTAAGGGTTTACGCCAAAGGTAGTGAAATCAAGGATCCCAAGAGTCAACTCTCACTGGGCCAGGCTCAAGGAGCTCTCAAAGGCACCGTCAAGGTTATCGACTTTTTTGGCCTGGACGGGGCTATCTGCGAACCCCTGGCCGACGGCAAGTTTAAACAGGATGACATGGTCAAGGCAGTTGAGTAGAGAAAGCTCCTAAAATATAGGCTTCTCTTTTTAACCGCGAAAAGCACGAAAGATTTTTTTCGTGCTTTTCGTTTATTTACATCAGAATAATTTTAACCTATTAAACTATTTGACAAGTGACTAATCACCGAACAACACTCTTACTCCTGCTTTTTATGTTCTCCGCCCTGCTACTGCTCTCAAGCTGTGGCCGTATACCCTTCCTTCCCCGGCTTAAAATAGACAGTTTTCCGGAAAGCAACGACTCTATTGAGACGATGGAGGTAAGAGGGGTCAGCTATGCGCGGGCTGTTAACCCGCGGGCTGCTCACGACCCTGAAGCACCAGCGGCCATCTGGGTGCCGCTCCAGGTCTTTAAAAGCGGAAAATACAGTGCCTACACGGCGGGTTTAGCAAAGCCTGCTGCAACTGCAACCGAAGTGGTTGATAATCGCCTAAACGACGACTCTGCAACCGACATAGAGACCGCCGCCAGTTCCGCCCTTGATACGGAAACTGCCGCAGAAGAACAGTTGGCGCAAGCCCCACAGGTCATACCGCCTCTGCGCCGTCGAGCCCTGCTCTTTCCTACTCGCACCAGCTTACAGCACCCAGAAATTGCCACCTTGCTGAGCCTTGAACTTGAAGATAAACTGCCTTTACGAGTTTTTGACTGTCGTGACCAGAGCCTTTTGGACAAGGGCCGCTTCCTCAACCAACGCTTAGAGATTACAACTGAAATCAGGACCTGGCTTGAACACTCTTTCGGACCTTCAACGCCCCAATTCATTATTTTTATAACCAACACTCCGGGCCGTAATTACCAATACTATAGCTGTACATGGATTGATGCTCAGACCGGTGTCAACGTTGCTTCCTTTACCTTTCGAGCCACTCCGGAAGGTAAATTGTTACAACCCCTGGTGCCAAACGACCCAGTCCCCTTAATACATCTACTCGAATCAACCCCCTGGTGGTGCCGGATAAATAGGGGAGATGAAGAGAGCGGATATATTCTCGACGCCGGTCACCGCAGTGACCTGCGCTATGGACGTAAACTGCAGGTTTTCCGGCAGGCGCTTCCGGTTAAGGATCCTAAAAATGAGAAAAAACTTGGTTTAGTATTTACTGAAGCGCTCGGATTCGTCACCGTTGTTGACTTTTTTGGAGCAGACGGCAGTATAGCTCATGCCCGTCCCCCCCTCCTTAACGATTTCAATCAGGCCTATGCCGTAAAAGTTACGGAACCGGGCACAAATAGTGAGGAGTAGTTTTATGAAATTGCGCTCTCATCAAATGACTAAAGGCACTGAAAGGGCTCCACACCGTTCTCTGCTTAAAGCTATCGGCTATACCGATGGCGAACTGCAGCGCCCCTTAATCGGCGTCGCTCAGTCGGCAAATGAGGTAATCCCCGGACATATCCACCTCGACAAAATTTGTACAGCGGTCAAGGATGGCATTCGCATGGCCGGCGGCACCCCCATGGAATTTTCGACAATCGGTATCTGTGACGGAATTGCCATGGGTCATGAAGGGATGAAATATTCACTTGCCTCCCGTGAACTGATTGCCGACTCGGTTGAAAGCATGGCTCGGGCTTATCCTTTCGACGGCCTGGTTTTGCTTCCCAATTGTGATAAAATTGTACCCGGCATGATCATGGCTGGAGCCCGACTCGATCTGCCGACAATTGTCATAAGTGGCGGCCCCATGCGAACCGGCGTATGTAACGGCCAGGAGATCGACCTGATTACGGTTTTCGAAGGCATGGGAAAATTCCGGGTCGGTGAACTCAGTCAAGAGCAACTCGACGAACTGGAAAATGCGGCCTGTCCCGGCGCCGGCTCCTGTAGCGGCATGTTTACCGCCAACTCGATGAATTGTTTGACCGAAGCTTTGGGGATCGCCCTGCCCGGCAACGGAACCACGCTGGCAGTCGACGCGGCCCGTATCCGCCTCGCTAAAGAGAGCGGCATGGCGATCATGAACCTGGTCGAAAAAAAGATCACCATGCGTCAAATCCTGACGGATAAGGCTTTCCAAAACGCTCTGGCGGTTGACATGGCCTTTGGCGGCTCCACCAACACCTCCCTGCACCTGCCCGCAATTGCTCATGAAGCCGGCCTGACGCTTCCGCTGCAGGATTTCAACCGGGCAAGTCTTAAAACCCCGCATATCTGCAATATGTCACCCGGCGGCCCTGATCATATGGAAGATCTACACCAGGCCGGCGGCGTTAGTGCGATTATGAAAGTGCTGGCAGAAAAAGGTTTGTTAGCTGAAGATTGTCTGACCGTAAGTGGTAAAACACTGGGAGAGGTGCTTAGCAATCCGGCTGTCAAAGTCTTTAATCATGAAACTATACGCCCCCTGGATAATCCCTACCATACAACCGGCGGACTTGCGGTTCTAAACGGCAACCTGGCCCTGGACGGAGCCGTTGTCAAGCAGTCTGCAGTAGCCCCGGAGATGCTGCAGCACCAGGGCCCGGCCCGGGTTTTTGACACCGAAGAAGAGGCTTTTTCAGCTATTATCAATCAGAAAATAGAACCCGGCGATATCATTGTCATCCGCTATGAGGGACCGCAAGGGGGGCCAGGCATGCGGGAAATGCTCTCTCCGACGGCAGCTTTAGCTGGTATCGGCCTCGATAAGGAGGTTGCGCTTTTGACCGACGGCCGTTTTTCCGGCGGCACCCGCGGTGCCGCCATCGGCCATATCTCTCCAGAAGCCAGTGCCGGCGGTCTCATCGGCCTGGTCGAAGAGGGCGACCAGATTAAAATCGATATCCCGAAACGCAACCTCGAGCTGCTGGTTGACAAAAATGAACTTGAGAACCGTGAGGCCCGCTTGCAGGCACCGCCGGCAAAAGTCAAAAAAGGCTACCTGGCCCGTTACGCCCGCCTGGTTGGTTCCGCTGCTAAAGGCGCGGTAATGGATTAGAGCGAGAAATTAAATATAGCTAATAAGGATGAAAACTATGAATGACTGCCTCTTTTGCAAGATTATCAAAGGTGAAATCCCTTCCGACAAAGTCTATGAAGATGAAAATATCTACGCCTTCAAGGATATCAACCCCAAGGCACCGGTTCATCTCCTGATTATTCCCAAAAAACATTACGCCACCCTCAATGACCTGCCCGATGAGGAGATGGGAATTATTGCCGAGATCCACTGTGTCATGAAAAAACTGGCCGTCAAATTCGGCGTTGCTGAAAGCGGTTACCGGGTTCTGGCTAACATCAACAAAGAGGGCGGCCAGGTAGTCTATCATGTTCACTACCACCTCATCGGCGGCCGCCAGTTACGCGCCTAACAGCAAAGCCCAACGTTCATCTGACTTCGTTGCCGAAAACCTTCGTCGCTGCGACGTACTACGCGTACGCCTCACTCCTCATATTTACGGCGCCTCGCATCTAAACATTGTGCCTTGCCGTTAGGATTTGCAACGCTTCGCGTGAAGAGATTTATAACCTTCCAAGTAACTATTCGGATCTATTCTGATATCCTGCGAGAGGTCTGGGGTTCTTTTTGCAGCGCCTGTCGAAAGGCCTTCGTTATTTCAGGGGGTTACGGTTGGGGGAGCCCCTGGCCGACGCGACTGCAAGGAGCGACGGAACAGGGAGGGGGCCGCCTTCCCCCGGCCGTAACCCCTTGAAATAACCAGGCCGAAGACTAAAAAGCGGAAAAAAGAACCCCAGACCGGCCAAATTTGGAGATACCCCCTTTGCCATCACCCGGCCTTAATCTTACCAGTGACTACTATACCGGAGCTCATCCAAGTCTGCTTTGGGAGATGACAATCTGCCAGAGTCTTGGTGATGGTACAGGTACTTTTGCTAAAGCCCTGGAAAGACCGGAGGCGTATGGCACTCTGATAGCCGAGTTTCTGAGCCGGGAGGCTTCCCTGCCACTTAAGTGTGGTGAAATTATCGAAATCGGCGGCGGTTATGGCACCTTAATGGCGGCTCTGCTGAAGGTTCTCAAACCTCGGCAGATCACCATGGTCGACATCTCCCCGACACTTTTGCAAAAACAGCAAAAACATCTTACCCAGTACCCAATATCCTTTCACTGTGAAGATATCTTCTCCTGGCTGCCAACCCTGAAAAGACCGGTCGACATCCTTATACTGAATGAAATCATTGGTGATTTCCCCACCATTACCGAAATCTCCAGAGGTTGCCTGCAGGCTTGTCTGCTAAAACCGCAAACTGAGCCCAAATCGGCCCGCCTACCCTCTGCTTTGAGCAACCGGGAGTTACTTTATGAAGCCGCTCGCCTGGTCTCCACCTACAACCTCAACCTCGATGATTTACCCGAAACCTTTAACCTGAACTATGGAGCTCTGCTCTTTATCGAACACCTGGCCAAAACCAAAGTTGCCAGAGCTTTTATAAGCGAACATGGCTGTGACACCATACTGCCATACCCATTCTCGCTCTATCCCTTAATACAACCGGCCGGCAACTTAAATCCCCGCCGGATCCAGCTCAAAGACCACAATGAGTATAATATCCGTTTTGACCATCTGAAACAGGTCGCGACAGCCTTAAACTTTAAAGTCAAACGCTTTCATCTGATGGACCTCCTGAAAGTCCGCTTTGATGATGAGATCAATTATCTTTTGACCTCAAAAAGAGCAATAAATGAAGAGCAGGAGATTCTTCTCGAATTTTATGAACATATTGCCGAGTATCAGGGTATTTTACTGGAACAATGACAAAAAAAGCCGGCTCAAATGAGCCGGCTTTTTTTGTCATTGTTTTAAGAAGAACCTATTTTCTGGCCTTTCCATAACCAATTTTGACAATTGCCTCTTCGACCTCACCCAAAACCGCGGGATCATCAATTGTCGAAGGCATCCGGTACTCCTCATTATCGGCAATTTTGCGCATCGTGCCACGCAGGATTTTACCTGAGCGCGTCTTGGGCAGACGGGGAACCTCAGTTGCCAGCCTGAAACAGGCGACGGGGCCAATCTGGTCACGCACCATCTGGACACACTCTTTGGCAATCTCTTCCGAGCTTTTGGTGACCCCGGCTTTGAGAACAAAGAAGCCCAGCGGCACCTGTCCCTTGAGATTATCCTCAACCCCTAAAACCGCACATTCAGCAACGTCGGGATGGGTTGCGACGATCTCTTCCATACCACCGGTAGAGAGACGATGACCGGCAACATTGATAACATCATCAACCCGGCCCATGATATAAACATAACCTTCGTCGTCGATATATCCACCATCCCCGGTAAAATAGTAACCAGGGTAGACGCTGACATAGGACTCTACGTAACGCTGATCCTGCTCCCATAAGGTCGGCAGGCAACCCGGCGGCAGCGGTAATTTGATAGTCACAATACCTTCCTGGTTGGGCCCCAGCTCCTTACCATCATTATCGAGAATTTTAACATTGAATCCCGGCACCGCCTTGGTCGGTGAGCCCGGCTTAATCGGAAATTGCTCAATACCGAGACAGTTAGCGGCAATCGCCCACCCGGTCTCAGTCTGCCACCAGTGATCGATAACTGGTCGACCAAGCAGATCAGAAGCCCAATGGTAGGTATCTGGATCTAGACGTTCTCCCGCTAAAAATAGATATTTGAAGCAGGAGATATCATATTTTTTCAAGAAATCACCATTGGGATCCTCTTTCTTGATCGCCCGAAAAGCGGTGGGCGCCGTAAAGAGAACCTTGACCTGATGTTCGGAGATAACCCGCCAGAAGGCCCCGGCATCCGGGGTGCCTATCGGTTTTCCTTCATAGAGGATCGTCGTACAACCCAGAAAGAGAGGTGCATAGACAATATAGGAGTGGCCGACAACCCAACCGACATCGGATGCGGCCCAGTAGACGTCACCCGGCTCAACCCCGTAGACTTGACGCATACTCTGCTTTAACGCAACCACATGGCCACCATTATCGCGCACTACCCCCTTGGGGATACCGGTAGTACCCGAAGTATAGAGGATATAGAGAGGATCGGTAGCCGCTACGGTCGTACAACCTACCGGTTCGGCGGCATTATAGAGCTCCATCCAGTCGAAATCACGGCCGGCAATCAACTCGGACTTAACTTGTGGACGTTGAAAGATTATACATTTTTCCGGTTTTACATCGGCCAGCTCAATCGCCTTATCAAGTAAAGGCTTATAAGGAAGAACTTTCGTCGCCCCTTCAAGGCCGCAGGATGCCGAGATCATCAGTTTGGGCTTGGCATCATTAATCCTGACCGCCAGCTCATTCGGTGCAAAACCGCCAAAGACCACCGAATGGACTGCACCAATACGGGCACAGGCAAGCATTGCAACAGCGGTTTCGGGAATCATCGGCATATAGATAATCGCCGTATCCCCTTTGCCCAGGCCTTGCGCAGCCAAAACTCCGGCAAAACGAGAGACCTGATCTAAAAGATCACTGTAAGTTATTTTTTTAACGGTATTGGTCTGAGGACTGTCATAGATAATCGCAACCTGGTCGGCACGACCATTCTCAACATGATAATCGATCGCATTATAGCAAGTATTGAGCTCGCCACCGGTAAACCAACTGTAAAAATTGGGCGCCCTGGAATCATCCAGAACCTTATCCCACTTTTTCACCCACTGCACTTCTTCAGCTGCAGCCGCCCAATATTCATCTGGAGATTCCAATGCTTGGCGATACAGTTCTGCATATTTTCCCATCTAAGCCCCTCCTCACAAGAAAATTAAAACAATCCCATTAAAACTTTACTAAATGGCCTTAATCCAAACCCGCCTCCCTTGCGAATGAAAATGCATGAGCAGGCTAAGTAAAATACCGGTTTATCAGTAAACTATCATCTAAAAGATGTCAAGGGCAATCTGTATACAATTGCATAAACCTTCATTAAGCTCTTTTTATTTTTTCTTAAGGCTGACGAAAACTGGTTGAAATTCACGCCTTGTCCGGTTTACGTAAACTGGCTTAAAAGTAGGAATAAATTAAAAAAAGCAACAAAAGCAAGGCTTTTAAATTATTCGTTCATGCCAATCAGGCAATTATCAAATATTTAATAATATAGATATAAGTGACAATCAACTGGCACAACATGAGATTTTTTAAAACCCTTAATCTCAATCTACATAAAACATTTCCTACTTTTTTCTTGACATTTTTATAACACTCTTATAGAAAATACCTTCCAAACATAATAAATACAACCAGATGGCAACCGGTTACGGTGTCGCTTTATGGTTGTATTTTGTATGTTATCGTCAACTTGCAGCTTTATTAAGCCTAACTTGGCCGAAATCAGACAAGTGAAAAGTTTAAAAGGTTGCAAACCATAAACCTTTAAAATGCAGGAGGTTTTTCCATGGCAGACACCGAACTCAAACAAGTCTACGAAGTACCGGCCGATTTTAGAGCCAAAGCCTACTTCAAAAGCCGCGAAGAGTACCAGAAACTCTACGACGAGTCGATCAGTGATAACGACGGCTTCTGGTCAAAAATCGCCAAAGAGTATGTTACTTGGTTTAAGGAGTGGGATCAGGTTCAAGACTGGAAATACAGCAAGGATGAGGTCTATCTGAAATGGTTTATGGGCGGTAAACTCAACGTCTCCTATAACTGCCTTGACCGCCACCTGGAGACCCGTGGCGACCAGGTAGCGATCATCTGGGAAGGCAACGAGCCCACAGTCGACCGGAAATACACCTACAAGGAGCTGCATGAGCAGGTCTGTAAGTTTGCCAATGTCATGAAAGCCAACGGCGTCAAAAGAGGTGATCGGGTAACCATCTATCTGCCGATGATTCCGGAGCTGGCCATCACCATGCTCGCCTGCACCAGGATCGGGGCTATGCACTCAATCGTCTTCGGCGGCTTTTCGGCCACCGCCCTAAAGGACCGAATTCAGGACTGTGATTCCAACTTCCTGATCTCCTGCAACGCCTATTATCGCGGAGCTAAGATCATCGACCAGAAAGTCAACGTTGATGCTGCGGTAGCCGAGTGCCCGACCATCAAAAATACAATTATCGTCCAGCATGAAACGAAAGATGTCGCCATGAAAGCGGGCTTCGACCTCTGGTACCACGAAGAGATGGCCAAGGTTGATGCCAACTGCGAACCGGAATGGATGGATGCCGAAGATCCGCTCTTCTTGCTCTACACCTCCGGCTCTACCGGCAAACCCAAAGGGGTTGTCCATACGACCGGTGGCTACCTGGTCTACACCTCCTTCACCCACAAAAACATCTTTGACTATCATGATGGCGACATCTATTTTTGTGCCGCCGATATCGGCTGGGTTACCGGCCACTCCTATATTGTCTACGGCCCCTTGTGTAATGGCGCAACCACAGTAATGTTTGAAGGGGTTCCCAACTATCCCGATGCCGGGCGCTACTGGGATATTATCGGCAAACATAAAATCAACACCCTCTACACCGCCCCGACTGCGATTAGGGCCATCGCCGGCCAGGGTGATAAGTTCGTCACCGAACGCCTCGATAAACTCGACAGCCTGACCCTGCTTGGCACCGTTGGTGAACCAATTAACCCGGAAGCCTGGAAATGGTATTATGAACTACCGGGCCGCAGTAAATGCCCGATCGTCGACACCTGGTGGCAGACTGAGACCGGCGGCATCCTGATTACCGGGCTGCCCGGCGCTATCGACATGAAACCGGGCTACGCAACCACCCCGTTCTTTGGCTGTGATCCCGTGATTGTTGATCCCACCAGCGGCGAAGAACTCAAAGGTGCTTGCGAAGGCGCTCTCTGTATCCGGCGCCCCTGGCCCGGCCAGATGCGCGGTGTTTACGGCGATCCCGACCGTTTCAAAATCACCTATTTTATCCAGTATGACGGTTACTACTTCACCGGCGACGGCGCTATGCGTGAAGAGAATGGCGATATCCGCCTGATGGGCCGCATTGATGACGTTATCAACATCTCCGGTCACCGCATGGGTACGGCTGAAGTTGAAAGTGCTCTGGTCTTAAATGATAGTGTTGCCGAAGCGGCCGTTGTTGGTATGCCGCACGAACTTAAAGGTCAGGGGATCTATGCCTATGTTACCCTTAATGCCGGGGTTGAGGGCACCGATGCCCTCAAGAAAGAGCTGATCGCCTTGGTTCGTAAGGAGATAGGACCGATCGCCAGCCCGGATATGATTCAGTGGGCTCCGGCTCTGCCGAAAACGCGTTCCGGCAAGATCATGCGCCGTATTTTGCGTAAAATTGCCGCCAACGAAGTTGAAATGAAGGGTTTTGGCGACACCTCAACCCTGGCCGACCCCTCAGTTGTCGAGAGCCTGGTTGAAACGCGTGAGAATCGCGGCTGATAACTTAAGATAGCAGTTGACCTGCTAAACATTACACGCTAAAAGGGCGGGCTTGGACAAGCCCGCCCTTTTTGTTAGTGGTCAGTGGTTAGCGGTCAGTTAAAAACCAATATAAATGCGACAATGTCAATTTAATAAGTCAATAATCTGGATTCCATGAATATCGGTATTACCTCTACTATTCCGATTGAGGTTGTTTACGCAGCCGGGCACACTCCTTGCGACCTCAATAATCTCTTTATCAGCGCTGCCGACCCCAGTCATTTGATTCGCCAGGCTGAAGATGCCGGTTTTCCGCAAACCACCTGCGCCTGGATCAAGGGTATCTATGGTGTTCTTTTAGAAAACAAAATCGATACCATTATCATTGTCAGCGGTGGAGACTGTAGTAACAGCATCGCTTTAGGAGAGATCTTAAAACATGACGGCAAACGGATTATACCTTTCAGCTACCCCCTAAAGCCCGACCTAAAAGAGATAGAGCAGGCCATCAACAAGCTTGCCGGTGAACTTGGGGCAAAACCTGATAAAATTATAGCCTGTAAACAACAACTTGACCCGATTCGCATCCGCCTGGCTGAACTTGACGAGCTCACCTGGCAGGAGATGCTCGTTACTGGAGAGGAGAATCAACTCCACCTGGTAAGCTCCAGCGATTTCAACGGCAACCCTGAACTCTTTTCCACAGAACTCGAAAACTTTTTAAAAAATGCCCGAAAACGCCAACCCACAAAAAAAGGGGTACGTATCGGCCTGGCCGGGGTTCCGCCCATTTTGAGTAAACTCTACAGCACCCTCGACGAACTTGATGTCGCCGTAGTTTTTAATGAAGTCCCCCGTCAATTCTCCCTGCCCTGGGCATCGCAATCCTCTCTCGCCCAGCAATACTCCCGCTACACCTATCCCTACGCGGTTCATGGGCGTTTAAATGATATCAACAAAGCCTGTAAAGAGAGAAACCTTGACGGTATCATTCACTACACCCAATCTTTCTGCTTCCGCCAGATTGAGGATATCCTTTTCAAACGCACGCTCTCAGTCCCCACGTTAACCCTGGAGGCAGACCAGCCCGGCCCTGTCGATGGCCGCACCCTGACCCGTATCGAGACCTTTATCGAAATTCTAAAAGGCTAGACCCTCTGGCTTATAGATCCGGCCAAAAAATTGACAAGCACCGCCTCTTTTTCTGACAGCACTAATTTTTCCGGCTCCCGCAAGTCCCCAATCACCCTCTACAGATCTTTAGAAAAATCTTTTTACACACCTCAACCAAAAGCATAAAATCTTTATTTTCAAATACTTATATATTTTTCAATCTTTCCATCAATACCCTTTAGCGGGCTCTCAACAAGTCTGGCATGCCGGTTGCAAAATCTCCTATCAAGAACAATATCAATTAGATTAAACGGCAAGATAGAGCTTAAACGAAACCATCAACTTTGGGATTCATGCCATGACTTACAATCTGAAAAATAACTCGAAAACGGCGGCGGCAAACATTTTTCTCTCATCATTACTGCCTCTTTTCAGCCGCCTGGCAGTGACCCTCTCAGGCTCACCGACAAGCCTGACAAATCCGGCCAAAGAGCTTACCGCATTAACTTTCCTGCATGATTTTATCGACAGCCTGGAACTGCAAAAACCTGCCGCTATGGTTGTCAGCGCAGCCCGCCAACTGGCCCATCTCAATCCCGACAGCACCCTGGTTCTGTTTTCTATCAAGGATCAGGAAAAAATAATGGTCGTTGCCGGCACAAAGCCCTCTTCTCTGACCAACAAAGAGATTCTTGAACTAGGCAAAAAATTCCACACTCCGAAAGTTACTGATGCAACCCTTAAGCGGAAGCGCCTCTCTAGCGAACCCCGGAAAACCCTTGCGGTTTCAGCGGCAACCGAACCCGGCTCAAAGTCAGGCCAACTCATTCTTTACTCAACCATCAGACCCACTCCTAAAGAGTCCCAACTCATAAACTACTGTTTACAGCATCTGGAAAAAAGATTAAATGAAACGCGGAACTGGCAGGAACTCGAAAAAGCCAACCGCATCGACAACCTGACCGGCCTTCACAACCGTCGCCATTTTGATGAAATCATAAAGAAAGAGTGTGAACGGGCCGACCGTTACCATCGCCCAACATCCCTTATTATGCTCGATCTCGACTATTTTAAGAAGGTTAATGATAACTTTGGTCACCAGACCGGTGACATGGTCTTAGAGAAACTGGGTAAAGTCATGCTCGCACAGGTGCGTCATTGCGACAGCCCATGCCGTTACGGAGGTGAAGAGTTCGCTATCATCCTACCTGAAACCGGACTTTTTGAAGCGAAAAGAATCGCCGAGCGTCTTCGCCGTGAAATTGAGCGCCAGAATATCGTTACCCATAACAATATTCACTTAAAAATAACCGCCAGTCTCGGGATTTCCAGTACGGAAGATATTTGCACCTTCGACCTCGTAGCAGCTGCTGATCAGGCCCTCTATAGAGCCAAGGAGGGCGGCCGCAACCAGATTGCGACCACCCCAAAAGCTCCCCGCCAAACCGTCATTGAGCCCGCTATTAGCCATTGTTTTCCAGCCCAGGCTGTGATAAATTAAAACAGTTCAGAGTTCAGAGTACAGAGTTCAGAGTTCAGAGTTCAGAGTTCATGGTTTTGCAATTTGGCTAAGGTTACAAAAACTAAAAAGAGAAGTCGGTCCAAAAGTAACAAAAGGCGTCCGAAGCCGCGCCGTACTTTATTACCCGCCCTCTATTTTCTTCTAATTATCGGCTCTATAATCGGGGTTTTCTATCTCTATACCGGTTACAACAGCCCAATTTCACAACCCCGCAAGGTAGCCACAAAGCCGGCAAGTAATAAACCGACCATCAATACACCGAAGAACGGACCTAAACCTCAACCAAACTGTTTAAAACAACTGCCACAACCCGCAATTAAAGAATCTTTGCCAACAACCCTCGGATTCTATCGCCTTGAACAAAACTTAAGTCAAGCCATCCGGCTTAAGAAAACCTATGCCCGCAGCCTCACAAGGGAGCAAAAGGCGCATGAAATTATCCGCCTGCTGACTCTCTCCCGCAAGGTTGACCTGGCCCCTTTGCCACACCATACCAAGCTCCTTACAGCCTCATTTACAGCCCCCCTGATAACCATCGACCTTTCTCAAGCTCTAAGCAAAGGCGCTGTTAACTTCGGCGGCCGGGATGAGATGCTGGCAATCTCCTGTTTGGCCAATTGCTTTCTCGAAAACTTTCCCTCTTTTACCTCTTTACAAATTCTTATAGAAGGAGAGAAAAGAGAGACCCTGGCCGGCCATATTGACATCTCCAAACCTCTACGTTACCAATCATCAATCAGATAACAGGTCGTATCAACTTTTCATGAACAGCTTCTGTTTACAAAAAAAGAGACTCATTACGGTGTCCGTAATGAGTCGACCCTGAAGAATAAGCATTTTGACATTGAAACTGCCAATTTATCTTTGGTCGCAACGATAAATTTAGACTTTTGAACTTCTATCAACTCAAAAATGACGAACATTGATCACAAAATGGCTGAAATCTTCTGGTAAAAGCCAAAAATATTTGGACAAAAGAAGAGCTCAGCTCTTTCATCAACTTGTTAAAGTTAAATGCTGCCGCCGCCAGCATTACGTTGAGACTGTCGCCAATACTACCTTTTAGAAAGTTGCGAGCCATTCTGTAATCTGACTTGAGATGACCGATTACAGGTTCTATTCCGGCCCGCTGTCGGAATCTTTTCCGAGCTTTTTGTTTTTGATAAGCGGTGGATCTCTTTCCTGGAGGTTTAGGAATCACTATCTGGGTGTTGCCGACAAGGCTGGTGCCTCGGTAGCCTCGATCACAAATTGCTACTTTTGGTTCTCGACCAACTAATCTGGTTGTTTGTTCCAGCACTTCCGGTAAAGTGTGGCCATCATACTGGTTTTGGTCGTGACTGCAAGCGCCAACAATAATGCCGCTGTTCTTTGTCAATACAATAGATGCTTTGGCTCCAAACTCATACTTTTTATGTTCCTTGCCTTTACTGATGCAATAAGTTTCAGGTTCATGAATGCTGTAAATCTTGTTACTGTCTTTTTTCTGTTGTTGTAAGACTTTTTCAAAAAGTGCGAGTTGTTCAAGATAATTCACAAGAGTAAATGGATCCAATTTGCGGTGTAGTTCACGAATCAAACGTCCAGCAATGGTTTTTAATTTTTTAACCGCGGCCCGGGCTTTTTTGCGATTTTTGGGATGATGCATAAATCGTAAATTAAGCAAAAGTTCCTTTACTGTCAGGCGATAACTTTGACGGAGAACAACCCCTTCTTTCTTGGCTATTTTAACGCAATGCTTAATGATCTTGATGTACAGTTTGCTGTCAGTGGGAAAGGTGATATTCTTTTCCTGAACAGTTGAGTCAATCAAAACTTCTTTCTCTTTGGCTTTTTTGCCATGCAACTCAATTGAAACCTGAAAAATCTTTTCAACACCAGGCTTGCCGATACGTTTACGAAAATAGACCAGATCTGTAGGGTGAATCGGGAAATTCCATTGAAAAACGGTTTCACCACTGAAAAATTGATAGTAAGGATTCTCAACCCAGCGAGCCACAACCGATTCATCTGAAAGGTTATGGAGCTGTTTTAAAATCAACAAGGCAACCATTAACCGTATTGGTTTAGCACGTTGACCACGCTTAG
>JANTGZ010000025.1 GCA_024762675.1 Thermodesulfobacteriota bacterium
GACTGCTCTCCCTCACTCGGTCTTTTGACCATCAACGCGCTGACCGCAGCCACTTCAGTTCTGATTCCCCTGCAAAGTGAATATTATGCCCTGGAGGGTCTTGGCCAGCTTTTGAGTACTGTGGAACGGGTCAAGAACGGCCTCAATCCCGAGCTTGTTCTTGAGGGTATCTTGCTGACCATGGTCGACATCCGTACGACTCTGGCCCAACAGGTTGAGGCGGAAGCCCGCAGTCATTTTGCCGAACTGGTATATGAGACGATGATTCCGCGTAATGTCCGTTTAAGTGAGTCGCCCAGTCACGGTCGTCCGATTGCTCTCTACGATGTTACCTCAAAAGGAGCGCAAGCCTATTTTCGTCTGGCTGAGGAGTTTATCGCTCGGCAGAACATGGTTAAGGAATAGATTTTTATGGATATTCCAGCAAAGAAAGAGGCTGTGTTAAAACGCGGTCTGGGTCGGGGGTTGGGAGCTTTGCTCCCTGATGCGCCGGAGATGGCAAGTCTGGAAAAAGGTCAGTTGCGGCAATGTCGTATCAATCAGATTGAGCCTGACGCCAGACAGCCGCGGCAACGTTTTGTCGAAGAAAACCTTGAAGAGCTGGCTCAATCGATAAAAGAGCATGGCGTTATTCAGCCACTTTTGGTGAGGCCTGCGAAAAAGGAGGGCCATTTCACCTTGATTGCCGGTGAGCGACGCTTAAGGGCGGCCGGTAAAGCCGGTTTGAGTGAGGTGCCGGTGATTGTCAAGGCACTGGATGAAGTTCAGGGGCTCCAGGTCTCTTTGATTGAAAACCTGCAGCGTGAAGACTTAAATCCTCTCGAAGAGGCCCAAGGTTATTATCGCCTGGTCCAAGAGTTTTCCCTGACCCACGCAGAGATCGCCAGACTTTTGGGGAAGAATCGGGTTACGGTCAGCAATATGCTCCGTCTTCTTAATTTGCCGGAGCAAGCCCAGCACTGTTTGGCTGAGGAGCAGCTTTCCATGGGGCATGGTCGTGCCCTTCTCGCCTTGCCGGAAGGCGAGCTGCAAACCTTGGCCTTGACCGAGGCCTTGGAGAGAAAGCTCTCTGTCCGTGAGCTTGAAAAGCTGGTCCGAAAACTGAAAAAAGCTGGGTTGGCAACAGCTGTTTTGGATGGTGAAACGTCGGCTCAGGAAAACAATAGAGAATTACTGCTTCAAGAAGACCAGGCTATCTCCCAACGTCTGCAGAAAATATTTTCAACTGGAACTCGAATTCGCCGTTTGGCCGGCGACCGCGGCCGCATTGAACTAGATTTCAAATCAACTGAAGAACTTGAGAGATTATTGGAAATACTGGATAACTATTAGAGCCTTTAAAGATTTTTAGCGGTCGTTTCGTAATTGGTTTTCAGTACGATTGAGTTTGAATCGCACCACCCCTTAAGATCCCGGCGGGCGCGCTCGACGTAGGCGAGTAGACGATTTCTTTTACGTCTCTTTTTGCCCTCTAAAGGTGGCAGGAGGCCGAAGTTTATATTCATGGGTTGGAAGTTGGGGCTATGGTCATTACTGATGTGACTGCTCAAGGCGCCTAAGGCTGTGGTTTTAGGAAAGGTGAAGAGCTTCCGGTTGTTTACCAGCGCTGCAACCTGAAGAGCAGCGATGAGGCCGGAAGCGGTTGATTCGGGATAGCCCTCGACCCCGCTGATCTGGCCGGCAAAGAAGATAGAGCTCTCTTTTTGGTGTTGAAAAAATTGGTTCAAAACCCGTGGTGCATCAATGAAAGTGTTGCGATGCATGGTGCCGAAACGTAAAATATCGGCTTCTTCCAGGCCTGGAATCAGGTGGATGATCTTTTCTTGCCAGGGAAAGGTCAAGCGGGTCTGAAAGCCAACCAGATTAAACATGCTTGCAGCTTGGTTCTCGCTGCGCAACTGAACCGTGGCATAGGCCTCCCGGCCGGTTTTGGGGTCTTTTAGACCTTTTGGTTTCAAGGGGCCATAAGCAAGAGTCAAGGGGCCGCGCTCAACCATTGCCTCAATCGGCATACAGCCCTCAAAAACCTTCTCATCCTCAAAATCCCGACTTCTGATCAGATCTCCTTCGGCAATTGTTTTAATAAGTTTTAAGTATTGGCTCTCGTCTAAGGGGCAGTTGATATAGTCCCCCTCCTCTCCTTCATCAGCGTAACGATTGGCCCGGAAGGCTTTTTCGTAGTCGATACTGTCGGCCGCGACAATCGGGGCCGTGGCATCGTAGAAATAGAGCCGTTTTCCGACTAAGGGTTCAAGGGATGTAGTCAAGGCCTCTGAGGTCAAAGGTCCACTGGCAATAATGACTACGCCTTCTTGCGGCAGAGAAGTTATCTCCCGGCGGATTGTTGTAATCAGAGGATGAGCTTCGATCTTTTCGGTAATTTCGCGAGCGAAAAGGTCTCGGTCGACGGCTAGCGCATTGCCGGCTGCAACTTTGGTATTTTCCGCCACCTCCATAATCAGCGAGCCCAAGGCTCGCATCTCCTCCTTCAGGAGTCCGGCGGCATTAGTTGGTCGGTTGGCCCTCAGGGAGTTGGAACAGACCAGCTCGGCGAGGTCGGGATTAGTGTGGGCCGGTGAGAAGCGCTCAGGCTTCATCTCGTACAAGGTCACCGGAATTTGGCGTTCAGCCAGCTGCCAGGCCGCTTCACAGCCCGCAAGGCCGGCCCCAATAATGGTTATTGGCGGGTTCATCAAAACATGGTCAGGGCGACCAGGGTCTGCCTGAAGTATGCGATGACATCAAAGTCTTTGTAAAACGGGTCGTTGGCGGCAAACTCGTCAAGGGTCAGACAGAGATCCTCTACGGCTTTTTCTTGATCTATCTCCATTTTGTCAAGATACCAGGAGAGTCTTTCGCCGAGCTGGTAAAGTACCAGTGAGCGAACTGTTTCTTGGGCCTTGTCGGGGTGGAGTAGAAAAAAGGCGCTCTGATCATGGATCAGAATACGCCGGGCGATGTGTTGTAGATAGTCAAGTTTTTCTTCATAGCTGGAGTTTACGGTGGGTGGATTAAGAAAGTACTTTTTATAGTTTTCATACTCCCCTTCCCGATCGAGCAAGGCCGTAATATGGGCAGCCTCATAGTCGAGAAAACGTCCTTCAATTTTTTCAGACTCATAGATGAATATCGGAATAATCCTGATCTCTTCATCACCGAAAGCGGCTGGAATTGTCGCCATTCCACCCTGTGGGTGGACAATACGGCTACCCTCCTTGAGTTGGACGGTAATGATCGGCAGGCCGTCGTCTCCTTTTACCCGAATCATGAGCTCGACCGGGCTTTTCAAGTGCTCTTCGATCAGGGTTTGCAAGGTCTTTAAACTTTCCTGATCCTGGGCACAGGTGTTTAGAAATTTCAAATAAAAATCACGATTCATAATAACTCTTTCTATTTTGGCTCTAAAGCTTTAACCAGCGCCCTTATCATCAAGTTGTAGGGGGTTTCGATGCCCGCCTGGTGACCATATTCGACAATCTTGCCATTGATAAAATCGACTTCTGTACGCCTTTTATTTTCAATATCGACCAGCATCGAAGGTTTGTGGTCGCCGGCATTCTTCATGTAGCCGATGGCGTATGGATAATAGTTCCAGCCCAATGAGATCTCATTAGCGCGGGCCACTTGTACACCCTCTTTAACCAGGTTGTCAACTATCTGAAAGATGATCGGATCCCTGATGACTTCCGCCATGGTCAGGCCGGTGGCGGCACAGACGGGGTTCATGCAGGCGTTCATAATTGACTTGCGCCAGACCATATCAACAATCGTTTCAGTTCGTTCAGTCGGCAGCCCGCTTTTACTCAAAGCATCGGCAATGTCTATAGCTGCAGCTTTGCCGGCCGGTTCGAGCTCCTGGAGAAGGTGGGGCGGATGGTGGAAAGCGAGATGAACATGGCCGGGCTTGACCAGACCGCAGCCGTAGTTGACTACGGCGCGGATAACATTGTCGCGGCCCAGGGTTTCAGCCAGGACCAGTTCCGTATCGATACCATTCTGCCAGCTGACAACATACATATCTTTGTGGAAAAAACCTTCGATAGCCGAGGCGATCAAGTGCAGAACCGTAGCCTTGACGGTAATGATAATGACATCGGGTGGGTCGGCCGCCAAATCATCAATATTGGTGATGGCTCGGCTCACTTTCTGTTCCAGTTCTTCAGTACCGTCAATCTTGATCCCGGGGTCAGCTGCTACATTAACCAGTTCCGGTACGATATCGCATAGGGTGACTTCATAACCACCATGAGCCAGGTAGGCAGCGACGATACAGCCAACCGGTCCGGCGCCGATAACGGCAAATTTTTTGAACTCTTTTTTTTGAGTCATTATACTTTTCCTCCTTTTTATTATATCAGTCGATACTGTCGAGCATCCCGAAAGCTTTTGCCGTCAGCAGGTTTTGACCGGTTTTCAGTAAAACCTCTATCGCTTTGTCGACATCGGAAAAACAAAAGATCATGACCGCCCGATTATCGGCAAAGCCGCTGAAGGCGTACATATAGCGGACGCTGATATTCTCTTCCATTAACGGTTGCAGAACCTCGGCCAGGCTTCCAGCTTGATCCTTGATTTCGACTGCGACAACTTCATCAACGCGGGCCGGAAACTGTTTTTCCATCATGATTTGTCGGGCTTTGCCGACATTTGAGACCAGGAGTCGAAGAACCCCGTAATCAGCCGCTTCGCTTAGAGTAAGGGCGCGCAAGTTGATGCCCGCTTCACCTAAGGCTTGGGTCGTTTCATAGAGTCGACCCGGTGAGTTTTCCAGAAAAATAGAGATCTGTTTTAATTTCATCGCTCTCTCCTTGTCCTTGACGGAGTGGAATAATTCCGTCATACTGCAGGGGGTTGATGGGATCCTTAAAAAGATTGGCAACAGAAAAGACTACAAGTATGATGCCAGCCTGTTTGAAATGGTTATGCTTTGTTTTAGTCTGTCGTTTCAGGGGGTCAGGGGTTCAGCAATCGTGGCCTGAAGGCCGACCGGTCTTAAATTTTAACCACTATGAGTTAATTTTTGTATTGAAAATTACTATTTTACCAGTTGCAGAAAATTGCTTGCAAAGCAACGGGAAATTATATTGTATGAAAAAACATTGGGGTTTGAGGGTACTTATTGGTGGCTAGTATCGTTACTGGTGATGGCAGCCGGACACTCTTTTGCGAGAGTGTCGGCGAACACTACCACTCTACCAAAGATGGAGCTTTTAGTGAAGCTCTTTATAAACATGTCCTGCCAGCCTGGAAATATCGCATCGCAAAGCGACAAAAAGTTACAGTTCTCGATATCTGTTTCGGACTCGGCTATAACACTTTTGTTCTGCTCTGGTACCTGGCCCGGAAGAAGTACGCCGGACACCTTAAGATTATATCGCCCGAACACGACAGGAGGCTGCTTGCAAGTTTGGCGGACTTTAAATATCCGAAAGAGTTTAATGACCTTTCACCGATTATCAGGGAGGTTGCTGAAAATAACCGCTATGAGAGGCCTGGTCTCCTTATAGAGGTTTTCGGTGTTGATGCCCGCAGCTGGCTTGCTGGTCTTGAAGGTCCGTTTGATATTGTTTTTCATGATCCTTTCAGTCCGGCTCACAATCGCAAGCTCTGGACTCGCGAATATTTTGCCGAACTCAAAAGAGTTGGTGCAGATGATCTTTTTCTTACTACTTACTCAACCGCTACAGCAGTCCGAATGGGGCTTTTTGAGAATGGTTTTCACCTTTATGAGAACCATCATCGTAAGGTTTTGGTGCGCAGCTCCACGCTGGCCTCTCTGACCCGCCTGCCCCTGGCCGAAATTGACATGCGGTTAAAGCGGCAACGTAACCCCGCAGCCACCAGTCTGCGCGATGATCGTTGAGTGTCTTCCGTTAGAGAAATGGTAAAACAGAGGTTGAGAAAATGCACTTGTTTTTTGTATGATTATAATGTATGAGAGACGCGTTTTTTAGATTGTCAGTCGACAAAATACATAAATATAAACATGGCGGTGGTTTTAACCGGAGAGCCGAACAATTTGAAGCTTTTAGGATTCTGGGTTGTTTTCTCGGGTTCATCGGCACACTAGAGGAGGTTGCAGGCATGGGAGATATTTTTAAGAATTCGTTGCTCGATAAGGAGCTGTCGGTAACCTGGGAGTTGGTACCCGGTCGTGGCGCTGTGGAAAAAGGTCAGGAAGAGCTTATTCGCAGTGCCGAGGACGCAGCTAAATGTGGTAAGATTCATGCGTTGACAATCACCGACAACCCAGGGGGTAATCCCGCAATTTCAGCTGAGTTTCTCGGGCTTGAAGTTAATAAACTGGGAATTGAGCCTCTTGTTCATTTCACGTGTAAAGATAAGAGTCGTAATGAGATCGAGAACCTTCTCTATGGGCTTGAACGGGCCGGCGTTGGTAATTTACTGGTTATGACTGGTGATTATCCTGTTTCCGGATATAAAGGTCGTTCACGTCCGGTTTTTGATATCGACCCGATCCATATTATCGAGATGATTACCGATATGAATAATGGTTTTGAGTACCCCGGCATGAAACCGGGTTCAACCATTACGTTGAAGCCGGCGAACTTCTTTGCCGGTGCCGCAGTCTCTCCGTTTAAAGGGTTGGAATCAGAGCAGATGGTGCAGTACTACAAGCTGAAGAAGAAGATTGACGGGGGAGCTCAGTTCGTCATTACCCAGCTTGGTTACGACGCACGTAAGATCCAAGAAGTTCTGCAGATTAAGAAAAAATACGGATTTGATGTTCCCTTTATTGGTAACATCTATATCTTGCCTTTTGGGGCAGCCAATGTCATGAGCAAGAACTTTATTCCCGGTTGTGTGGTGACTAAGGATCTGGTTAAGGTTATAGATGGCGAACGTAAGGCCGACGATAAAGGTAAAGGCGCCCGTCTGTTGCGTGGAGCTCAGATGTACGCATTTATGAAAGGTATGGGGTTTGATGGGGTCCATATCGGTGGTCACGGTATGAAGGTTGATGACGCTCTTTACATTATTGAAAAAGGTGAAGAACTCCTGCCCAACTGGCAGGACGAGGTTGCCAAGTTTGACTTCCCGCAGAAAGGCGGTTTTTACTATTTCAACAAAGATGAGAAGACCGGTTTAAATACTGATGAGGAAGCGCCACGCACTTCGAGACCGGTTGTTCCTTTCAGCTACAAGTTTTCCCGGCTTATGCATAACGTCTGTTTTGAGCCAAAAGGCGCGCTTTTCGGTCTCATGACCGGAATGAGTAAAAGAGCTGATAACGGTGGCTTTTTCCGGTTTATGGAGCACATGTCTAAAGTTGGACTTTTCGAGTGTATGGACTGTGGAGACTGTGCTTTGACTGATGTGGCCTATGTTTGCCCGATGTCACAGTGCCCGAAAAACCAGCGTAATGGAGCATGTGGCGGAAGTTTTGAGGGTTGGTGTGAAGTCTACCCGAACGAAAAACAGTGTGTTTGGGTACAGGCCTACGATCGTTTGAAAAACTATAATGAAGAGGGCAAAATCGAAGACAACATGGTGCCGCCGCCAAATTGGGATTTTTTCCATACCTCTTCCTGGGCGAACTACTTCTTGGGGCGTGATCATTCAGCCAAAAAAGTCGGCATACAGCCGCCGCCGAAAAAGGATTGAGAAAGAGTTTTCTCTGTATAATTAAAAAAGTCCGGCTGGTTATATTGGCCGGGCTTTTTTAATTGTAATGTCTGGTAAAGGTCGCGGCTTGAGTCTGAAACCAAGGACTTTTTTACGTCCGGGAAGTCAATCTTGTAACGGGGCAACGTAACCAGAAAAGTGGTGCCTTCACCGGGCTTGCTGATGGCATTAATGGTGCCGCCATGGGAAATGACGATGGCTTGTACCAGGTTCCAGCCCAGGCCGCTGCCGTTTTCCGAACGACTTTTGCCGCCTCTCTTAAAACGCGTGAAAATATACGGTAATTCATCTGCGGGGATACCACTACCATTATCGTTGATTGTCAAGTTTAATTTGTCCCTGCCGGGATTCAGGGTAATATTAATCCGGCCGTCTGCCGGATTATATTTTAAGGCGTTGTCAAGTAGGTTTAAAACCATGCGCTGAAGTTTTCGGGAATCGCCTTTAAGGGAACAGTAGTCAGGCAGCTGTTTAGTGATAAGCAGATTTTTATCTTCGGCCAGGGGTTGGAAAAGTTAGAGATCGCTCTTTCATTAAGCAGAGTTCGGCGCCGCCGCGCATCCGGGCCAGAGGGCTTCTGAGGTCATGAGCAATGCAGTCGCCACTTTCGCGCAGTTCCTTTACAAGCAGGTTGATGCGGTCAACCATGACGTTGAAGGTTGCGGCCAGGTGGTCAATTTCATCGCCCTGCGGCTTCACTTTAACCCGCTTTTCAATGGCCCCTTCAGAGATCTGTTTGGCGGTTTCAGTGATAGCCGCAATACCCGAGATCGATTTGCGCCCCATAAACCAACCGGTCAGAATGGCAAAAATAGTTGTCATAAGGAGCAAGGGAATAAAGATCAGGCGCAAAAGAGCCAGAAATTCCGCCTCTTCCTCCAGGCTTTCACCAAACTGCAGAATTATGTCCGGACCAATGAAACCGTAGGCCACATGGGTTCTGAATTCCTGTTCAGTAGGAGAGCATTTCCAGGCCCGACTCACCGTCACTGCAATGGGATATTATATAGCCTGCTTCTTTTAAACCTTTACTGATAAATGCAGCAAGGGCAGTGTCATCTTCAATCAACAGAATCCTCATGCATACCTCCGTATGATTGATTTGTAACCTAAGGCTGTTTTTTTTGCAACTATCAACCTTTACCATTGAGTTTGTTGAGTGCACAGCGAAAAGTTGTTAATTTTACGGATAGCTTTTATCAGCCTTGGTGGAGATAAACAGTAATGTGTAGTGACAAAAAGTGTGGGCGCCTAAGTTACGCATCGTAAAGAGTTCCCATTGCCATGCGTAACTTAGTCTTTTATTGCGGGAATAGACTTTTATTGGTTGTAGAAATCGATTAATTCTACCCTGGCTTCTGCCTCAGGGTTTGTTTCGAGAGCCATACCAATTCCTGGAACATAATACTTATACTCTTTGGTGCCGGGCTCAATCGGAGTAAATTCCATAGTTTCTAAAATATTTTCACTGAAGGAGCCATAGGGAACTTCAACGGTCTCTTCATTGATACTGATAACTCGGGCCATATCTTCAGCTTCGAGAAAGTAGAATTCCTGATAATAGGTATAGCCGGTTTCGGGAGTGCTATGGATCAAGATGCCCGGTTTGGCACCATCGACACCGCCCTTTCAGGAACCTTCCAAGCTTACCAGCTCGCCCTCTTCATTTTCATAGACCCAGGTGTTACCCGGCACCAGTGGCCAGTAGGGGTTGGTCTCGACACTTGAACCGATCTGGGATGGATTAACGAAGTTTTCCGGGTCAATTTCCGGGTCATAGGGTTCGCCATTCAATAAGGTGGCAGATTTCACGGCGCCACTCCAGCATCTCCTTACACTCTTGTCTGGCTTCTTTAAGCTTTTCTTTAGTTTCTTACAGGCATTCCCAGCACTCACCCAGAATGTCGGAAAGGTTGTATCATTTACCAACTGTGCGGTCCAGTACTCTTCCTTAGCTTCCTGCAGGCCGGCCTTCTGGAGAAAGAGTCTGGCTGATAACTATGGCTGGAAAATGGCGAAAAAATTACAATGCTGTAATATTTCAATGAATAATCGAAAAAGTGTTAGCATGCTCTTTACTTTCATTGGGTATATTTATAGGAGAAATTACCAGTTGCTTAGGGTTTTGTATGGTTTTGCAAAAATAAAATATACCTTGACGGCGGCGTAAAACTAAGTTAAGTGCGGCTAACTTTTAACTTTAATTAGGCTAGGTCAAAACGAATGAAAAAAATATTAACGCTCTCTTTTTTGCTATTCCTGTTTGGCTTTTTTCAATTTAGCTCGAAAGTAAGTGCGGCAACCCTGACCAGGGAAGAGGTTATGGCTGAATTGCAACTTCTTAAAGAGCGTATGCTCCGCCTGGAGCAGGCCTTGGAAGATATTGAGGAGAAATCCCCGAGATCCGACAAAAGTGCTGAAATCCAAACTTCTGAAACCGCTAGTAAGAGCATTTTACGTCAGGGAGAGCGTGGCGTTGCCGGTCATCTGCGGGCCTTGCAGGTTTTACCGGACGATAAAGGTCAAAATGTTTCGGAATGCAGCGCTGAAAATCGGACTTCTGCGGCTACTGGAATGCAGATCTCTGAGGCGGATGATGGTCGTATCCTGCGTCAGGGAGAGCGCGGAGTTGTCGGTCACCTTAGGGCAATGAGCGAGTCGGGAGAGGGTATTCAATTTAGTGGAGCGCTTGAAATTGAGGCGGGATATGAACGTTTTAAGCCCAGATCTGAAAAGAGCGAGGAATCCGGCTTCCTTGAACTGGCCACGGTTGAACTGGTTGTCGATGCTTACCTCTACGACTCACTGAAAGCCCATATTATATTTGATTACGAGGATGGTGAAGGGGTCGATATTGATGGAGCCATGCTCCATTTTCAGGCCGAAGATGTCTGTCAGCCCGACTGCTCCTGTAGATCTCCCTGGTTTGCCAGTCTCGGTCTGATGACGGTACCTTTCGGTTACTATGAAAGTCACTTTATAAATGACCCGTTGACTCTAATTCTGGGGGAAACCCAGGAGGTGGCAGCTCTCGCCGGAGTTCACGGGGGGCCCTTTACTTTGGCAGCCGGAGTCTACAATGCTGATATGGATGTGGAGGGCAAGGATGATCATATCGACAGTTTTGTCGCAGCGGCTTTTTTCCGGCTCGATGAAAAGGCTATCCCGGACTTCTCTTTGCAGTCCGGTATCTCTTATATTTCCAATATTGCCGACAGCAACGAACTTGTCGATTTCTTCGATGATGAGTTTGGCGCAGATTCAGTGGTCGACCGCGTCGACGGTATCAGCGCTTTTCTCTCTTTATCTTTCAAAGAGATGTTTTCACTTCAGGCGGAATGGGTGAGCGCGCTTGATAGTTTTAAAGAGGATAAAGGATTTGAACCTAAAGCCTGGAACCTGGAGTTGGCTTACAGGCCTCTGGAAACCATGGAGATCGGTCTGCGTTACGGGGGTAGCGATGAGGCGTTGAATTTTCTTCCGGAAACCCAGCTCGGAGCAATCTTAGCTTATGAAATCTTTAAAAACACCTCAATCGGGATTGAATATCTCTATGAAGAGTTTGAAAGCAGGGACAAGGCAAACCGGGTTACAACCCAGTTGGGAATTGAGTTCTAGGGTGGGGATTTAAGGGGCGGAAGCAGCGTCTAATTTTTCACCTGATCGAGAATGCCGTTGATAAAGGCGGCGGAATTTTTATCGCCGTAGATTTTGGCGATCTCAATAGCTTCATTGATCGAGACCTTAGGAGGGATTTCGTCGCAAAATAGCATTTCAAAGATGGCAATCCTTAAGATATTACGGTCGATAAAAGACATGCGGTTTAATTTCCAGTTGTGTGAGCGCTCTTCAATTTCGTGGTCAATTTGCTGCAGGTTGTTGAGTACGCCGTTGACCAGTTGTTCGGTAAAGGTGCTTTCTGCTAGCCGGCTGACGGGAGAGGAGAAGCGACTTTTGGGTTTATCCCGGTCGCTGCACTCTTCGGGGCAGAGGTGGCAATCACTTTCAACCCTCCAGTCATGTTCCCAATAACGGCGGATCGAGAGGCCCTGGTTTTTGGGTTTGCCGATCTCGATCATATAGAGAATCTGCAAGGCCGCCTCCCGGGCTTTACGGCGTTTGTTGGCCATTTCTTCTTTAAACCTGGCGTAGCAGGTCGATCATTTCGAGCAGGGTGACAGTTGCATCCCAGCCCTTATTGCCAGCCTTGCTACCGGCCCTCTCGATAGCCTGCTCAATCGTATTGGTGGTCAGAATTCCAAAAGCGATCGGAATGCCGGTCTCTAAAGAGGTTACGGCAATCCCTTTGCTGACCTCGGAGGCAACATAGTCAAAATGAGGTGTGTCACCACGAATAACGGCGCCTAAGCAGACAATCCCATCATATTTGCCGGAGGCGGCCAGTTTTTTGGCCAGCAAGGGGATTTCGAAAGCGCCGGGGACCTTGAAAACCGCGATCGCATCATCGGTGATACCATGTCGCTTTAAAGCATCAATAGCTCCGTCCTGGAGTCGGTCGCATATAAAACTGTTAAAACGGCTGTTGATGATTGCCACTTTGGCATCGCCGCACTGGTTTAATGATCCTTCAATAAAAGTGCTCATTTTTTTCTCCCGGCTTATTGGTTTACAGGTCTTCCTTATGTTCCGGCACCTGGTCGAGAAGGTGCCCCATCTTTTCTCTTTTGGTCTGCAGGTAGCAGATATTGGTATCGTTCGGGGTACATTCAAGTTGAACTCGTTCGACAATCTCTATATCATATCCCTGGAGGCCGACAATCTTAGTTGGATTATTGGTCAGCAGGCGGATTTTTTTTAAGCCTAAGTCGACCAGCATCTGAGCTCCTACCCCATAGTTGCGTAAGTCAGGTTTGAAGCCGAGTTCTTCATTGGCTTCAACCGTATCGCGGCCATGTTCCTGAAGACAGTACGCCCGCAATTTATTGACCAGGCCGATGCCCCGGCCCTCCTGTCTCATATAAAGAATGGCGCCGCGTCCCTCCTCTTCAATGCGCTGCATGGCGACATGGAGTTGGTCGGCGCAGTCACAGCGCAGTGAGCCCAGGGTATCTCCGGTAAAACATTCGGAGTGAACCCGAACTAAAACTGGTTCGTCTCCGGAAAGATCGCCTTTGATTAGAGCCATATGCTCATGCTTATCGAGTTGGTTTTCGTAGACTATGATCTCAAATTCGCCGAAACGGGTTGGTAGGTGGGCTCGTACCGCTTTTTTGACCAGGGATTCGGTTCGCATTCGGTACTCAATAATATCGGCAATAGAGATGATGCTTAAACCATGCTTTTCCGCAAAGATACGAAGTTCCGGCATTCTGGCCATGGTGCCGTCTTCATTCATGATTTCGCAGATAACTCCGGCTGGTTTAAGGCCCGCAATACGGGCCAGATCAACCGAGCCTTCGGTCTGGCCGGTACGTACCAGAACACCGCCGTTTTTGGCCCGCAGAGGGAATATGTGGCCGGGTCGAGCAAGGTCGTGAGATCCGCTATGTTCGTCGATAGCGGTCAAGATGGTATGGCTGCGATCGGCTGCCGATATGCCTGTGGTAACTCCGCGCCGCGCCTCGATTGAGACGGTAAAGGCGGTTTCATATTGTGAGGTGTTATCCGTGACCATCGGCGGCAGGTTTAGAAAATCGGCGCGCTCTTCAGTCAGGGTCAGACAGATCAGGCCGCGCCCATGGGTCGCCATGAAATTTACCGCCTCTGGTGTCGCCTTTTCAGCTGCGATAACCAGATCGCCCTCATTTTCACGATCTTCGTCATCAACCAGGATAACCATCTTCCCGGCTTTTATCTCATTTAATGCATGTTCAATACGCGAAATAACCATTTTTTCTTTTCCTGTTAAATGAAAGGGACTTAAGAGTTGTCAATTCCTAAGTCGTAATTTTAATTGCCTACGCAAAGCCATGTTTTTTCAGCAACTCCAGATCGAGTGTTGACACCTTGTTTTCAGGGTTGCTGCTTTTGGGTAGCAATAGTTTTTCGATATATTTTGCGACCAGATCATTCTCCAGATTAACCGTCGCTCCGGGCTCTTTTTGCCCCAGTGTGGTCTGCTGCAGTGAGTGGGGAATTACGGCGACCGAAAAGCTGTTCTCGACCAGAGCCGTAATTGTCAGGCTGATGCCGTCGATGGCAATTGAACCTTTTTCAATCAGATAGCGCGCGATGGTCGTCGGTGCACTGAAAGTAAAAATAACGGCATTGCCTTCCCGGCGGCGACCACTTAGAGTTCCGGTTCCGTCAATATGACCAGAGACCATATGGCCGCCAAAACGGCCATCAGCAGCCAGGGCTCGTTCCAGATTTACCCGGTCTCCCCTTTTTAACTTGCCGAGGTTGGAACGCCGCAGCGTTTCAGCTGAGACATCAAAAGCTATCTCTCGGTCGGCTATTCTGATAACCGTCAGGCAGACTCCGTTGACGGCAATGCTGTCACCTAGTTTGCATCCTTCAAGAACGAGTGTCGCTTTAGTTCGCAGCTCTCCGGAGCCGCCGGTCAGGCTGGAGCTGATAACTAAACCGATCTCTTCGATAATGCCGGTAAACATGGGCGGTCGTTTTCTATACTGAAATGAAATATATACATATATAGTAAAGATTCGGTGCCTCATATAGACGCGTAAGCGAGTTGAGTCAAGAAAAATCCTTCCTTTCTTGACAAGTATAGTCTATTCGTTATAGACAGCCCTCACATTTAGAAGGGATCATGCAGCCCTTCCAAGCACAAGCCCTTCAGCCCGGAAAATATGGCGCCGAACAGGGTTTAAGCGGAGTATTTTTTAGTTCTTTACTGCCTGGATTTTAAGATGACGCAAACCCTCTATACTGAAAGTGAAGTTAAAAGCGTGGTTGCTGGTCTTGCAGCCGCCATTGCGGCGGACTCTTCCGAGCGAAAAATTTTGCTGCTCGGTCTTTTGAAAGGCTGCCAGCCCTTTCTCGCCGATCTTTGTCGGGAGTTGAGTCGCTATCAGCTCTCTCTGGCAGTTGAATATCTACAGGTCAGCAGTTATGTCGGTACGGCCAGCAGCGGCCAGGTGAAGATCAGTCAGACCTTGCCCGAATCACTTATGCGGGGTTGTGACGTAATTGTCGTTGACGATATTTTTGATACCGGTCTGACTTTAAAGAGTGTGGTTACCCATCTTCGTGAAAAGGGTGCCGAAAGGGTAAAAACTTGTGTCTTGCTACGCAAGGAAGGCAGCAGTCGGGTGGTGATGGAACCCGATTATTGCGGCGCCGTTATTCCCGACGCTTTTATTGTCGGTTACGGTCTTGACTATAATGAACAATATCGCGAACTGCCCTACATTAAGGTTCTTGGTGAAGAAGATAGGAAATAGTATGAAAAAAACTACTACAGGACATCGTCTTGAGATATTTTATCGCGATGCCGAACTAGATACCCGCGGCCGGCTTTTACAGGAAAAACTCAACTCTCTGGAGTTGTCAACGGTTATCGAAGAGGTTCGGCTTTCAGAGGTTTATACCCTGGAAGGCGCGTTCAGTCAGGCCCGCTTGCAAGAGGTTGCCGGCTTGTTGTTAAATCCGGTGGTTCATGACTCTATTATCGATGAGGCCCGTCCTTTAGGTTTGGCGGAAGTCGTTCTCGAGGTAGGTTTCCTGCCCGGGGTGACCGATAATGTGGCTCATAGTGCTGCCGAAACCTTAGCTGATGCCTGGGGCACGCCGTTTGCGGCCGATCAGGGGATCTACTCCAGCACCATCTATTATATCAAGGCGGCAACTTTGACAGCTGAGGACCGCCGTCTTATCGGGCGGATTCTGGCCAATGCATTGATTCAACGTCTTGACTGGAAAGATCGGTCAACTTATGTGGCCGACAAGGGGATGGATTGTATTATTCCTCGGGTTCGACTTGAGGCTGGAAAAAAGATCAGTCTGGTTGATCTTAAGATCTCTGAAGCGGAACTTTTAGCCCTTGGCAAAGAGGGGATTGTTGACCATTGTGATGAGCAGGGCAATATTGTCCGGCGAGGGCCTCTGGCTCTCGATCTGCCCTCCCTGGCTGCGATTGCCGACTATTTTGCGACGGTAGAGCAGCGTCAGCCCACCGATCTTGAGCTTGAAGCTCTGGCCCAGACCTGGTCGGAGCATTGCAAACATACGATTTTTGCGGCTTCTATTGATGATCTTGAAGAGGGACTCTATAAGACTTATATCAAGGGGGCGACTAAAAAGATTCGTCAAGAGCGAGGCGCTGAAGATATCTGCGTCTCGGTCTTTGTAGACAACTCTGGAGCCATAATCTTTGATGATGACTATCTGATTACCGATAAAGTTGAAACCCATAACTCCCCTTCCGCTCTAGATCCGTTCGGGGGCTCGATCACCGGTATTGTCGGGGTCAACCGGGATACTGTAGGTTTTGGCCTCGGAGCCAAGCCCATAATCAATCGCTATGGTTTTTGTGTTGCCGATCCCGGTGATTATGAACCTCTCTATCGTTCGCCCGGGGGCGGCAATCAGGCTTTACGTCCGCGCCGTATTCTCGACGGTATAGTCGATGGGGTCAGGGTTGGTGGTAACTGTTCCGGGATTCCGACGACGCAAGGCTTTCTGAGCTTTCATCCCGGCTATAAGGGCAAACCGCTGGTTTTTGTCGGTACCGTCGGCCTGATTCCGAGAAAGACCAAAGCCGGGCGCTTGAGCCATGAGAAAGCAGCCATGCCCGGTGATTATATTGTTGTGCTCGGAGGCCGGGTTGGCCTGGATGGAATTCATGGGGCCACCTTCTCTTCTGAAGCTCTGACCGGCGGCAGTCCGGCGACCGCAGTCCAGATTGGTGACCCGATTACCCAGAAAAAGTTTTCCGATGCGATTGTCAAGGAGGCCCGCCAGCGCAATCTCTACAGCAGTATTACCGATAACGGCGCTGGCGGCATCTCTTGTTCGGTGGCGGAGATGGCGCGTGAGTGTGGCGGTTGCAGAGTTGATCTGGAAAAAGTGCCGGTTAAATATCCGGGGATGGCTCCCTGGGAGATCTGGATCAGTGAATCGCAGGAGCGCATGACTCTGGCTGTGCCTTGTGAGAAGTGGCCGGAACTTGAAACACTGCTAAGTAGTCGCGGTGTTGAAGCTACGGTGATTGGCGAATTTACAAACTCGGGGCGTTGCCAAGTCAGCTATCAGGGCGAGATGGTGATGGATATGGAGTTGGAATTTCTCCATAACGGATTGCCGGCCAAACATCTCCTTACTAAACCCCGCCCCTCTTTAGAAAACGAAGTTTCTTTGCCGGAATCGGCCGATCTTCCGCTGGCCGAATTTTTTACCAAGATGTTTGGGCGCCTTAATCTTGCGTCTCACGCTTACGTTTCGACCCAGTACGATTTTGAGGTACAGGGCGGCTCGGTTCTCAAGCCTCAGGTCGGCCGGAATCAGGTTGACGGTTTTGCAACGGTTGTTCAACCGTTGCCGGAGTCGTCTAAAGGGGTTGCCCTATCACAAAGCCTTTATCCGGCAATCAGTGATCTTGATACCTATGCGGCGGCGGCTACGGCTATCGATACGGCGGTTCGTAACCTCTTGGCAGTTGGTACCCCTTTGTCACATATTGCTCTCTTAGATAATTTTTGTTGGTGCTCCTCGGATGATCCCGAACGCCTTTGGCAGCTTAAAGAGTGTGCCCGGGCCTGCTATGAGACGGCGGTCTGTTATGGTACCCCTTTTATCTCCGGTAAAGATAGCATGTATAATGATTTCAGCGGCTTTGATAGCCGCGATCAGGCGGTCACGATTTCGGTCCCGCCGACTATCCTGATCTCCTCGATCGGGGTAGTCCCTGATATCTCTCGGGTGCGCTCCTTTGCTTTTGTTAAGCCCGGTGATCTTATTTATCTGCTTGGCTCAGGCGGGTCGGAAATTGGGGGGAGTGAATATCTGGCTCTTTTAAAAGATGAAGGTTTGGTGACTAACGAAGCTCGGGGCCGAGTGCCGAGGTTTAAGCCGGCTGACCAGCTCTCTCTCTACACCCGTCTGCAGAGGTGGGTGGCGGCGGGTCATTTCCGTTCTCTTTATCCTTTGGCCCAGGGTGGTTTAGCCTTGGCAGCAGGAAAAGGAACGTTGGCTGAAGGTTTTGGTTGTGAGCTCGAAATACCTGAGTCCGAACGTCTCGATCTTTTTCTTTTCAACGAATATCCCGGCCGTTTTCTGGTCAGTGTGTCCCCGGAAAAGGGATCCATGCTTGAAAAAGAGTTTGTCGAAAGTGGCGTTACCCGGCTAGGCCGGGTTCGGGATGATGAAGAGATTGTCATTATTCAGAACGGAGAAATCTCTCTGCAAACAACGGTTTCAACCCTGCAGACCGCTTATCGATCAACGTTTGCCGGATTTTAATCACGGCTGACACCGAATTTGGAGAATATAATGGCTCAACCCAAAGTTCTTTTGCTGACCGGTTACGGTATCAATTGTGAAGAGGAGACCGCTCACGCCTTTCAGGCCTGCGGCGCGCGAACCGCAATTGTTCATGTCAACGATCTGATTTCGGCTCCGCAACAGCTTTCCGATGGCCAGATTTTTGTCGTGCCCGGAGGTTTTTCCTATGGTGATGATACGGGCTCCGGGAATGCTCTGGCTAATAAGATGCGCCACACCCTTTGGGAAGAGCT
This sequence comes from Thermodesulfobacteriota bacterium, assembly GCA_024762675.1. Taxonomy (GTDB): domain Bacteria; phylum Desulfobacterota; class Anaeroferrophillalia; order Anaeroferrophillales; family Tharpellaceae; genus Tharpella. The sequence continues at coordinate 18,306 of JANTGZ010000025.1, forward strand.
TATGGCTTTTGTCGCTGCCGATCGTCTGGTTTTAGGAATCTGTAACGGTTTTCAGGTGTTGGTTAACCTCGGCCTGTTACCGGGAGAGGCCGATAACTTTTTTGGAAGTCGTAGAGTTGCCCTGATTGCCAATAGCACTGCCCGTTATGAGTGCCGTTGGGTGAATCTTTTGGCCGCTGAAACTGATTCAGTTTTTCTGCGCGACGTAAGCTCTCTAAGCTTACCTGTGGCGCATGGTGAAGGACGTTTTTATGCTCCGGCGGAAACTCTTTTAGAACTTAAGCAAAACCGGCAGATCGCTTTGCGCTATGTTGATGCCGAAGAACATCCGGCCCAAGGCTCTTTTCCCGCCAACCCCAACGGTTCTCTTGATGATATTGCCGCTCTTTGTGCCGGTCAAGGTCGTATCTTCGGGCTCATGCCGCACCCCGAACGAGCTTTTCGCTTAAGTCATATGCCGAACTGGCCGGAACTTCTTGCCTTGGATTCCGACAGTGACTGGCGGCAGCCGGGGCCGGGCCGCATCATTTTTGAGAATGCCGTCAACTATTTTTCCTAAAAAAATAGTTGCAATTACTGTCTCATATGGTAAGGAAGATATAGTAAAAATCTGATATTTACCTGTTTTCTCTTGCTGAAAGAGTAGCAATTTACTCGGTCAGAAAGGATTGGCCATGCAGATCACTTCGATTCTCGTTCCCATCGATTTTTCCGAAGATTCCTATTACGCTTTGAACCATGCGATTGATATTGCCGAGCGTCGCCAGTGTCCGCTGACCATCCTTCATGTCAATCCCGATGAAAGTATGCTCCATCACTATCTCAGCGAGCAGGAGTATGAAAAGCTCAAGCAGGGTGCTATTGAGGATGCCCGAATTGAACTTGAGGGACTGGTTGACCGTTTTCCAAAATTGCGGGATATTACCTACAGCTATCACATTCGACGTGGTATTCCCTATGTCGAGATCCTTGAGGAGATTGATAAAAATCCGGTAGACCTGGTGGTTATTGGCTCTCATGGGCGCTCCAATCTGGCGATGAAATTTTACTATGGAACTACCGTTGAAAAAATCGTTCGGCGGGCCAAAACCAGCATTCTAGTCACCAGAACTCCTGAAAAAAAAGGGCGGGACTAGGTCTGAAAAGATCAGGAAGTGTTTGTTATGGAATTAAAGAAGAGAGTTTTTTTAACCTCAAATGTGTAAGGAGAAAAATGATGAAAAAAGTTCTATTGTTGGCCCTTTGCCTGGCTCTGGCCCTGCTCATGGCTCCGACCGCTTCAATGGCCCGTATTCAGTTTGTCACCATTGGTACCGGTGGCGTTACCGGAGTTTACTATCCGACCGGTGGGGCGATCAGCCGCATGGTCAATAAAAAGGCCAAAATCTACAATATGAAAGCCACGGTTGAGTCAACCGGGGGCTCGGTTTTCAATATCAACGCTGTCTTGAATGGCGATCTTGAGTTTGGTATCGCCCAGTCCGACCGTCAGTTTCAGGCGGTTAACGGTATGAAAGAGTGGGATGGCAAGCCCCAGAAGAAGCTGCGGGCCGTTTTCAGCATTCATCCCGAATCAATCACTTTGATCGCCAGTGACGAGAGTGGTATTAACTCACTTGCCGATATGAAGGGCAAAAGAATCGGCATCGGTAACCCCGGTTCCGGTCAGCTGGGCAACTCCCGCGATGCTCTGTCACTTGTCGGTCTTGATGAGAAGAAAGATATTCAGGCCGAGTATATCAAGGCGGTAGAAGCAGCCAGCGCCCTGCAGGATGAGCGTATTGACGCCTTCTTCTACACCGTCGGTCACCCCAATGGTTCGATCAAGGAAGCTACCGCCGGCCGTATCAAAGTCCATATTGTCGAGATCCCTGATGTTACGTCCCTGGTGGCCAAATATCCTTATTATGCCAAGGCTATGATCCCGATGAAGTTCTATCCCAACGCCACCAATAAGGGCGAACAGGCTGCAACTTTCGGCGTTAAGGCAACCTTGGTGACTTCGTCTGATATCTCTGATGACATTGTTTACGCTATAACTAAAGAGGTTTTCGATAATATTGAAGCCTTCAAAAAACTGCATCCTGCCTATTCGGTGCTGACCAAAAAGAATATGCTCGAAGGTCTTTCTGCTCCCTTACATCCCGGGGCGGTTAAATACTACAAAGAAGCAGGCTTGATGTAATTTTACATAAAGTTTGCATGTGCTACAAACAACCGGCAGGAATGTATCTTTCAGGTGCGTTCCTGCCGGTTATCATATGAACAACGCAGCGGGGGCCATGAAACATGACCAAGCCGGAAGAGAAATCAGAACAAGAACAGAATGCAGTTCTTCAGGAGATTATTGCTGAGGAGAGTGGGGAAATTCGTGTCCTGCAGGGGGTTGAGCGCCATTTGGTGCCGATTATTGCGGTAATCTGGTCGCTCTTTCAGCTTTCGATATCGAGCTGGCTTCTGCTCGACTCAATTGCCATTCGCGCCATTCATCTGGCCTTTGCCATGATTCTTCTTTTTCTTAATATCCCCTTTTTTAAGAAACCTCGGCCTTTTCTAAAATTTCTTTCGGCTCGCAACCATATCTCCTGGAATGACTATCTTTGTGCCGGCCTGGGGGCGGCAAGTGCCCTCTATCTCTACTATGACTGGGAGGGTATAGCCGGGCGTTCCGGAATGCCGTCTACCACCGATGTGGTCTTTGGTATTATTTTGCTGGTCCTTCTTTTAGAGGCCGCCCGTCGGGCCTTGGGCCCGGCACTTTCTGTGATCGCCATAACCTTCAGTCTCTATGCCTATTTTGGTCCCTATATGCCGGATATTCTCGCTTTTCGCGGGGTTTCGGTAAATCGTTATTTGAGTCAGATCACGCTGTCCGGTGAAGGTATCTACGGGATTCCTCTGGATGTTTCAGCCCGGGTTGTTTTTCTCTACGTGCTTCTCGGAGCCCTGCTCGAAAAGGCGGGAGCGGGGAAATTTTTTATCGATCTGGCTCTATGTTTTCTTGGTCGCTTCAAGGGTGGTCCCGCTAAGGCGGCGGTTCTGGCCAGCGGTTTTACGGGTATGGTTTCGGGCTCCAGTATCGCCAATATCGTGACGACCGGGACTTTTACGATACCTCTGATGAAAAAAGTCGGCTACCCAGCCAAAAAGGCCGCTGCGATTGAGGTTGCAGCCAGTACCGATGGTCAGCTGGCGCCGCCGATTATGGGAGCGGCCGCTTTTATTATTGCTGAATATGTTAATGTTCCTTATCTCGCCGTGGTCAAGGCGGCGGCGATTCCGGCTTTTGCTTCCTATGTTGCCCTACTCTATATTACCCATATCGAAGCCTCCAAATTGGGTTTGCGAGGTTTACGCAAAGATGAGCTGCCGATTCTTAAAGAGACCCTGATGGGAGGGCTCCATTTTCTGATTCCGATCGGGGCTCTGCTCTACGAACTGATCTATCTGCGTCACTCACCCGATAAATCTGCTTTTAATGCAATTTTATGGCTCCTGTTGGTAGTTTTTAGCAAGGATATGTATGATGGCCGCGGCACTGCCGGTTTTGTAGGTAAATGTCTGAAGAAAAGCTTCTCGACTATCTACGACGGGCTTGCTTCCGGCGCCAAGAACATGGTTACAGTGGCGGTCGCCTGTGCTTCTGCCGGAATTATTGTCGGGGTTGTCAATATGGGGATCGGTGGTATGATCACCCAGATTGTTGAACAGCTTTCGGGCGGTAATATCTATCTCATGTTGATTATTACCGCGATTGCCAGCTTGTTGATCGGCATGGGCCTGCCGACAACGGCTACCTATATTGTTATGGCTTCCTTGACAGCGCCGATTATTGTCCAGGTTGGTGGTCTTAACGACTTTATCGTTCCCTTGATGGCGGCCCATCTCTTCTGTTTCTATTTCGGGATTTTGGCCGATGATACCCCTCCGGTTGGTCTCGCCTCCTATGCGGCGGCTGCTCTGGCTCGATCAGATCCAATTCCGACTGGTATTCAGGGCTTCATGTACGATATCAGAACCTCGATTCTGCCCTTTATGTTTATCTTCAACAGCGATTTGATTCTTCACAATATCAACAGTTGGCCGCTCGGCATCTTGATCTTTATCATGGCCTGCGTCGGGACCTGCTCTTTTGCATCCGCCACTCAAGGTTGGTTTATCACGAAAAACAAGTGGTATGACCTTATTATACTGCTCTTTGTCACTTTAATCATGTTTCGGCCTGAGCTGCTTGCCAATTATCTCTCACTGCCCAATAAATATCTGGCCTACCCTATCGGTTTGGTTATTCTGGGCGGGTTTTATATGTTGCAGAAAATGCGGCTTGGCCGAACAGCCGCTGCGGCTTAGGGTAAGGGGTGATGACAATTTTTTGTCTCGTAACTGCGGTTTTTCCGTTGCGGGATATCTTTGATAATATCAGAAACATTAAGTTTCATTTTAATGGAGTAAAATTATGAAAACCCGAATTACGATTCTCTGTGAAAATTCGGTTGGTATGCCCTTTGGTGGCATCGGCGAACATGGTTTTGCCTGTTTTATTGAGACTGATAATGGTAACTACCTTTTTGATACCGGCCAGGGCCTCGGAATCAACCAGAATGCGATGTTCCTGAAAAAAAATCTGGCATCGATAAAATCGATCATGATAAGCCACGGTCATTATGATCATACCGGCGGTTTGCCTCAGGTCTTGGTTCAGCGTGGCCCGGTTCCGGTCTATGCCCATCCGGAGATCTTTATTGAACGCTTCTGGGGAGAGGCTCGCAAGGCTATCGGGATACCATTCCGGCGCTCTTTTCTTGAATCTCTGGGCGCTGATTTTCGTTTTTCCCGGGAGATGGTCGAGGTTGGCCCGGGTCTCTTTCTAACCGGTGAGATTCCCCGGCATACAACTTATGAAACCGGCGATCCCAATATGGTGGCCGTGACCGAATCAGGTGAGGAGATAAAGCCTGACCCTATCAACGATGATCTCTCTCTGGTAATCGATTCCGCCAAAGGTTTGATCGTTGTCCTGGGCTGTGCTCATTCAGGTATGGTCAATATCCTCGATTACGTCATGGAAAAATTCTCTCGTGATCGTATCTATGCGGTTATCGGCGGTACTCACATGGGTTTTTCCGGTGACCAGCAGTTTGCCGAGACTCTCAAGGTGATAGATCGTTACCAGATTGAAAAACTCGGGGCCTCCCACTGTACCGGCCTCGAAAAATCAGCTCTTCTCTACGCCCGGATGCCGGAACGTTTCTTTTTTGCTTGCGTCGGCGCGTCTGTGGAAGCGTGAAATTTTAGGCACAAAGTAAAGAACTTTGTGCTTTTGCCCATGTTGAAATAGGATCTATACTGTTTTGAACAAATTTAATGAAATTGCCGAAAAACGGCGGGCTGGAGAGCGCCTGTCGTCAAGAGATGCCCTCTTTCTTTATGAAGAGGGCGATTTTTTTGCCCTTGGCAAGTTGGCTGCTGAAATTAACCGGAAGATCAATGGCGAGACGGTTTACTATAATATCAATCGTCATATCAACCCGACCAATATCTGTGTCAACCAATGCCGTTTCTGCGCCTACAGTAAACTAAAAGGTGAAGAGGGAGCCTACGAGCAGTGTGTTGCCGATATCCTGGGCGAGGTAAAAGATGCTGAGGATCTAGGAATCCGGGAGTTTCATATCGTTGGCGGCCTGCATCCCGATTGGCCTTTTGAGCACTATCTGGAGCTATTGCAAAGTCTTAAAGATGAACATCCGGCGATCGTCATCAAGGCCTTTACGGCTGTTGAGATCGACTACTTCGCTAAAATCAGTGGTCTCGATATCCCGACGGTTTTCAAGCGTTTGCAGGATGTCGGGCTCCAGGCGATGCCGGGCGGCGGAGCCGAGATTTTTACTCCTGATATCAGAGAACAGATCTGTCCTGAAAAAATATCAGGAGCCCGTTGGTTGGAGATTATGGAGATGGCGCACCAGGCCTCAATTCCGACCAACGCAACAATGCTCTATGGTCACGTTGAAAGTTTTAGCAATCGTATCGATCATATGGAGAAACTGCGTGACTTGCAGGATAAAACCGGAGGTTTTCAGGTCTTTATTCCCTTAGCCTTTCATGCAACTAACACTGACATCCGCAAAAAAGGTGAAACCAGCGGCATTGATGACCTTAAAACTTTAGCCATCGCCCGCCTCTATCTTGATAATTTTCAGCATATCAAGGCCTACTGGGTCATGCTGGGAGAGAAAATTGCCCAACTGGCCCTGCTCTTCGGGGTTAATGATCTCGACGGGACGGTTGTCAAGGAACGTATCACCCACGCCGCCGGCGCCAAAAGTGCGACCGGCTTGAGTGAAGCTTATATCAGGAATTCAATAATCAGTGCGGGCCGTAAGCCGGTCGAACGGGATACCTTTTATAAGCCTGTGCCCGGAGGTCATAATGGCTGAGTCAAGAGTTGATCGGCAACAGGCCCTGGATCTTTTTGAAAATTGCGACCTGCTTGAGCTTGGCGAGATGGCCCACGCTTCAAGGCTTGATAAACATCCGCAAAAACGAGTTACGTTTGCTGTTGACCGCAATATTAATTACACCAATATATGTGAGTGCCAGTGCCGTTTTTGCGCCTACTTTCGCCGGCTCAAAGATGTCGATGCCTTTGTTATTGATGAGGCTGTCCTGCATCAGAAAATTGCCGAAACTATTGAGCTTGGCGGCACTCAAATTCTGCTTCAGGGAGGCCTCCATCCGGATCTGAAAATAGATTACTATATCCGTCTCCTCGAAACTATCAAAAAAGATTTCCCGGCCATCCATATTCATGGTTTTTCGCCGCCGGAGATCTCTCATGTTGCCGCTTTATCCGAACTCAGCCTGGACCAAACCCTCCGGCAGTTAAAAGTTGCCGGTCTCGGTTCAATTCCCGGCGGCGGTGCTGAAATCCTTGATGATCGCGTTCGCACCCTGATCAGCCCCAATAAGATCGGCTGGCAACGCTGGCTCGAAGTTATGGAGACGGCTCACTCTCTGGGCTTAAGGAGTACGGCAACGATGATGTTCGGCTCTTTGGAGACCCCGAAAGAGCTTATCGAGCACCTTTTTCGGGTTCGCGAGGTTCAAGACCGTACCGGCGGGTTTACTGCTTTTATCCCCTGGAGTTTTCAACCGACTAACACCGACCTCGGTCATGAAATGACTAAGACCGCAACCGGTGTCGATTATCTGCGGGTTCTGGCCCTTTCCCGTCTGGTTCTCGATAATATCGACAACCTGCAAGCCTCATGGGTTACGCAAGGCACTAAAATGGCCCAGGTCGCTCTCTATTTCGGAGCCAATGACTTTGGCTCAACCATGATCGAGGAAAATGTCGTCGCCGCCGCCGGCGTCCATTTCTCAATCTCCCTTCCTGAACTTGTCGATACAATCAAAGAGGCCGGCTTTGCGGCGTCCCAACGTGATACCCTTTATAACCTGATCAGAGATTATTAATCCCATGGTGGTTTCCTGCAAAAAAGGACCGCTCCCGGCTTAAGCTAAGGGCGGTCCTTTTTTACGGCACTGCCATTTTGTGTTATTTCATCCCGCCTTCCCGAAATTGTAACGATGAAAATGGGGTAAGCCACTGAAAATTAAAAGAATAAGCACAATATCTCTTGCAAAACTACTCGTTATATGTTATGTTATTGTAACGAGAAAAGGAGGAATTGCAAATGGTTGCCATTGTGCATCAGACAAATCAAAAAACTGGCATTACATATGCGTATGAATCGATTTCTTACTGGGACAAAGTCAAGCAGCAGTCCCGGGCGAAGCGTAAATGCATTGGCAGAGTAGACCCTGAAACAAAAGAGATCATTCCCACTCGTAAACGAAAGGCACCGGTTTCTGAGAAAAACAGAAGAGGACCGGTTCCTATCATAAAAGCAACCCGAAACTTTTACGGGGGCACCTACCTGTTTGACCGTATCGGAGAGGATATTGGCGTGATCGAGGATTTAAAAGCCTGCTTTCCCGACAGCTACCAACAGATCCTGTCCTTGGCCTACTATCTGATTATGGAGGACAAGAACCCTTTGAGTCGTTTTCCCCGCTGGGCGGCTATTCATTGCCACCCTTATGGCGAAGTCATATCCTCCCAGAGAAGCAGTGAATTATTTGCCTCTATATCCGAAGATGCCAAACAAAAGTTTTTCCATCTCCAGAGCAAGCGCCGGGTGGAAAAAGAATATTTGGCCTATGACAGCACCTCCATATCCAGTTACTCGGAATGCCTCAGGCAGGTCCGCTACGGCAAGAATAAAGATCATGATCCGTTGCCACAGATCAATCTAGCTCTGCTCTTCGGTCAGCAGTCCCGTTTGCCTTTTTATTATCGCAAGCTGGCAGGCAACATCCCCGACGTCAAGACCCTGAAAAAATTACTGGCTGACATAAATTCGCTGGACTACAGGAAATTCAAGGTGGTTTTGGACCGGGGATTCTTTAGTGCCGCCAATATCAACAACCTCTACAAACACCATATGAAATTCCTGATAGGGGCCAAGCTGTCCCTGAAGCTCGTAAAAACGCATCTTGACAAGGTTCGAGACGAGATGCGCAACTGGCCTTACTATAGCCAGGACTACCAGCTCTACGCCTACTCACTTCCGATCAACTGGGATTACATCCAGGAGCGCCCCTACAAAAAAGACACCATCCAAGAAAAGCGCCGGATGTACCTCCATATTTACTTCTCTCCAGAGCGAGCCCTAGAGGATGAAACCGCCTTTAACAACCGCATGGCAGAACTGCAAAAAGAACTGGAAAACGGCCAGCGGAATCCGGATCACGAAAAACTATATGCCAAATTTTTCGATATTAAGACAACGCCTGTCCGAGGCGCGAAAGTTTCCGCTAAAGAAGAAGCAATGGCCGAAGCCAAACGCAATTACGGCTATTTTGCCCTCGTGAGCAACGAGACCAAGGATGCAATAGAAGCCCTGGAGATCTATCGCAACAAAGATCTCGTTGAAAAGAGTTTCGGTAATCTCAAAGAACGTCTGAATCTGCGCCGTCTGGCCGTATCCTCGGAGAAAAGCCTAGACGGAAAACTCTTTGTACAGTTTATCGCACTGATCTTTCTGTCCTGCATCACCAGAAAAATGCAGGAAAAGAAATTATTCAAGAAGTTCACGATGCAAGAGCTCCTGGATGAACTCGATGTCATCGAATGTTTTGAAGTCCCGAGGCAAAAACTCCAGGTCGGCGAAACCACGAAGAAACAACAGGAACTATACTCTCAACTGGGTGTCGTCCCGCCAACCTCGTTACAATGACGCGGGAATTTGGGTTAAAAGCAATAAAGTACTCTGAAATAAGTTACCGTAAATTTTGCACAAAAGAATATTTTGGCTTGGATCGCAAACAAAATCGCGTCTTCATGGGCTTGCCGCTACATACGTCAACTACCATCGATCATACCAGGCTCAGCAAATTCAGATCCAATTTAACGTTTATTCAACAAGTTAGTCTTCTGGTCTACTTTCTCCATCATTTCCATCAATCCGGCTTGCTCGGAAACCAGACTATTTGCGGTGTTGATTCCACAGAACTGGCTAATGATTGCCGCATTCCTATTGCCAGCATGACTGTTCGTGGAAAGAAAGTCCGGATTTATAGTGATCTTGATTGTGACTGTGGATCACGTCGCAACAAAAGAGATAAATCCGTTTTTGTTGTCGGTTATCGCCTGCACACACTTACCGTCATGGATGCAAAGAGCAAGCAGAGCTTTCCGCTCGTTTCTCTTGTGGCCTCAGCAAATCATCATGACAGTCATTTCCTGCCGTTTCTGATTAAATTGGCGCAGGCCATGGGGCTTGATATAAAACTGGTTACTGCCGACGAGGCATACCATGACAAAGATGGTTCTCTTTTTAGAGAAACAGGGGTGACCGTTACAACTCCGCCTTCAAAGATAGTTAATCCCCCTGAGAATGTCACAGTTAAAACTGGAGAAGTTTTCTGCCACAACGAATGTACTAT
>JANTGZ010000026.1 GCA_024762675.1 Thermodesulfobacteriota bacterium
TTATTGAAAATTTAAGTTTCTTTTTAAAAACTTTTCCCGCAAAGACGCTAAGACGCAAAGGATTCCAAGCAGAATCGACTTTTCTGGTTTTCTTGGTGCCTTTGCGTCTTGGAGGGAGACTTTAAGCCCTTGAATTTTAAACAAAAACACAACTCAGAAAGTTGATAAACTATGTGAGTTGTGCGAACCGTAGTCTCTTAACTGGTAAGGAAAACCATGAATGTCATCTCCCATTGTGCCCGCTGTAAAATACCTAAAAGTGAAAGAATCTGCAAGAGCAAGGACGGGAAAGGTCCCAAGTTTTGTCCTACTCTCAATTTTTCAGATCATGTTGCAAGAATAACAAGTGAATACAAATGTCCTGAGTTTGAAGCTTTTACCCTTATGGCTTCAGTTCAGGAAGCTGAATGTTATGCTCATCGGACTACGGGAGCTTATGTTATTCAACCGGAGAAATGTCGGATTCAGGAAACTATGGAATTTGCAGCGAAGATCGGGGCCAAAAAGCTTGGTTTGGCTTTTTGCGGGGGATTGCAAAGAGAGGCCGAATTGCTTTGCGATATCCTTGAAGCCGATGGTTTTGAGATTTTTTCGGTATGTTGTAACGCGGGCGGGGTGCCTAAGGAAGTCATCGGGATTGCTGAAAATCAGAAGGTGCGAATAGGGGAGTATGAAACCATGTGCAACCCACTATTTCAGGCTGAGGTTTTAAATCAAGCGGGAACCGATTTCAATATTGTGCTTGGTCTTTGTGTCGGTCACGACTCCCTGTTTTTAAAAAAAGCAACGGCTATGTGTACCGTATTGGCAGCCAAAGATCGGGTTACCGGGCACAACCCCCTGGCGGCCTTGTATACGGTACATTCATATTATCAGAAACTGAAGCCCCAATAAAGACTGGACGAAGGCCGATATTGATGCTATATGGGGCCGGCCTGTTGACGGTGGAGTATATTTAAGTGCCCGCTGTTTATATCGCTTTCAGCAAATTTTATGATTTCTCTTATGGTTTTTGATATGTTCTGAGATGAGTGTAGCAAGTAAAGCCGGATATCAAAACGGCTGTTTTCGGTAACGGAAACAGCCGTTTCTTTTTTTCTGAGACAGGTTTTATGGCAACCATATTAAATGGTTGACGGTAGTTGAGGTAGCAAGTGAAATGGTCGAGACAATAATCTTTCGCTTTGGGTACTAACCGGTCGGTGCTTGCTGTAATTTAACCTCAAAATATCGAGTAATTTTAAACAATATTAAGATCTTTCGCTTGGGATCGGTGCTATTTAAAGTGGCCAGGCGAAATTTGGAGTAAAAGTTATATGTCATTCGAACAACTGGGCCTGATGCCCAGACTATTGCAAGCTGTTGCCGCTCAAGGCTACACCATTCCCACCCCGATTCAAGCCCAGGCCATACCGGCGATTTTAGAGGGCCGGGATGTTATGGGAGGAGCCCAGACGGGAACTGGAAAAACGGCAGCTTTTGCCCTGCCTATACTACAAAATTTGAGCCAGAGGGGGCGCAGCAAAAGCCGTCGGCCCCGTTGTCTGGTGTTGGCCCCGACCCGGGAACTGGCCGCACAGGTGGGCGAATTCGTGGCTACTTACGGTAAAAACCTGACGTTGCGCTCGACCGTGGTTTTTGGTGGCGTTGGTATCAATCCACAAATTGATAAGTTGAGAAGGGGGGTTGATATTCTGGTAGCTACCCCGGGACGACTTTTAGATCACGTGGTCCAGGGTACGGTTGATCTTTCGGAAGTTGAGATACTGGTCTTGGACGAAGCTGATCGCATGCTCGACATGGGCTTTATTCATGATATTAAAAGAGTTTTGAAGCTGTTGCCGAAGAAAAGGCAGAACCTGCTCTTTTCGGCCACCTATTCAGACGAAATAAAGCGTTTGACTGACAAACTTTTAGATAACCCGGCAATGATCGAAGTGGCTCGAAGAAACACAGCCGCCGAAAAAGTCGCTCAGGTGGTGCATCCGGTGGGTCTGAAAGCCAAGCGCGTTCTCCTGGCTCAACTTGTCAAAGAGGGGAATTGGGAGAGAGCTCTCGTTTTTACCCGCACCAAGCACGGCGCCAATCGCTTGGCCACTTATTTGGAAAAAAGCGGTATCGGCGCGGCCGCCATTCACGGTAACAAAAGCCAAACCGCGAGAACCCGGGCCCTGGCCGAGTTTAAAGCCGGTAAGGTTAAGATCCTGGTGGCCACCGATATTGCCGCCCGGGGACTCGATATCGACAAACTACCCCACGTCGTAAATTTCGATTTACCTAACGTTGCGGAAGACTATATTCACCGTATTGGTCGTACGGGCCGGGCCGGCTGCAGCGGTAATGCCGTCTCGCTGGTCAGTGCCGATGAGCAGAAACTGCTGCGGCCCATCGAACGCCTGCTCGGCAAACAGATTCCAGTAGATATTATTGACGGCTTCGAGCAGAACCAGGCCGACAAAGACGAAGAGACCTTTGTCGACTTTCGTCGCAAGGGGAAAAAGAGCGGTGGTTTTTCAAGATCTCAGAGCGGAGGGGCCAGCCGTCGCAGCAATGTAGCTTCCAATCGGAATGCACTCGCTCCTAGATGATAGAGGTTGTCACTTTTATAGTCGTTGAGACGTTTTGAAATAAATGCAGTAAGCAACTCCAGATAATAAAATAGCCGTTTCCTCTGAAGAAAACGGCTATTTTATTGGTAATGCGCAACAAAACATTATCGCTGATAAGCTCTACTTTGTGCAAATTGATAAATGCTAGACCTTGCCATTGTCAATATTAATTCCTTCCCTATTGAATCGGCCCCTCACTATTCTGTTTTTGCTCTGCTCATAAAGCCTTGACCAGTATCTCCAGGCGTTATGAGCAACATGTGTCATTGCGCCGTAGTAGAATTATTTCTTGACTATTTAATTTTATGGATACTACTTTTCTGCACTCTATTTCAGGTTGTAAAAAACTTCACGGCCCAAGTAGTCATTTTGGCCGAAAAGCTCTCTTTCGATACGCAAAAGCTGGTTGTATTTGCAGATGCGGTCGGTACGGCAGGCGGAGCCGGTCTTGATCTGGCCGGTGTTTAAGGCAACAACGAGGTCAGCGATAGTTGAATCTTCGGTTTCCCCGGAGCGGTGTGAGACCACGGCAGTGTAGCCCGCTTTTTTAGCCATCGCCACGGTTTCCAGGGTTTCGGTCAGGGTTCCGATCTGGTTAAGTTTGATAAGGATCGAGTTAGCCGAACCCTCTTCGATACCTCGGGCCAGGCGTTTGGGGTTGGTGACAAAGAGGTCATCGCCAACAATCTGAATTTTTTTGCCGAGCTTATCCATCATCAGTTTCCAGCCGGCCCAGTCATCTTCATCATGACCATCTTCAATCGAGATAATTGGATATTTTTCAACCATTTCGGCATAGAAATCGACCAGCCCGGCGGCATCAAGAGATTTTCCTTCAGCCTCAAGGTTATATTTACCGTCCTTATAGAAAGAGCTGGCGGCGGCATCGATGGCGATCAGCATATCCTCACCGGCTTTATAGCCAGCTGCAGCAATAGCTTCAACGATCAACTGGAAAGGCTCTTCGTTTGATTTTAAATTGGGTGCAAAACCTCCTTCATCTCCGACTGAAGTATTGTAACCTTTTCCCTTCAATACCTTTTTTAAAGCGTGGAAGGTTTCGGTTCCCATACGTATAGCTTCGGCAAAATTTTCGGCCCCGACCGGCATGACCATGAATTCCTGAATATCAACATTGTTGTCGGCGTGCTGGCCGCCGTTTAAGATATTCATCATTGGTACCGGCAGAAGATGGGCATTGATGCCGCCGATATATTGATAGAGGGGCAGGCCGACGACATCGGCCGCCGCCCTGGCGGTGGCTAAAGATACTCCAAGCATGGCGTTGGCACCTAGTCGGCCCTTGTTTTCAGTACCATCCATCTCAATCAGGGTTTGATCCAGTTCGCGTTGTCTGGTGGCGTCAAAACCGATAATCCGGTCGGCAATTTCACCGTTGACATTTTCGACCGCCTGGCTTACCCCTTTACCCAGGTAGCGTTTCTGGTCACCATCTCTCAATTCTACAGCTTCATGGATGCCTGTAGAGGCCCCTGAGGGGATCGCGGCCCGTCCGATGATGCCGCTTTCCAGGGTTACTTCGACCTCTACAGTAGGGTTGCCCCGTGAATCAAGGATCTCCAGAGCTTCAACATCAACGATAAATGACATCTTTTTCTCCTTTCTCTAACAGTTGTTTGGTTTTATTAGATAAAGCGGTTATTAAATATTGATAGCAGACTTCCGGCTGCTACCGGCTAAAAAGTAGTTCCCTTGGGGACCACTACGACACCTCCAGGTGAGACCGAAAATCTCCGGCGATCTTTTTCAAGGTCGTAGCCGATTTCAGTACCCGGCGGGATGCTGACTCCCTTATCGATAATAGTTTTACGAATTCTGGCTTTACGGCCGATTTCGACCTGGTGCATGAGGATTGATTCATGAACCTGGGAAAAACTGTTGATCCTGACCCCGGGCGAGAGGACTGAGCGTTCAACCAGGCCGCCGCTGATTATGACACCGTTACAGACAAGAGAGTCAAGAGCTCTACCGACACGCTTTTCCCGGACATTGGCAAAAACAAATTTAGCCGGCGGCATCTGGGATTGATAGGTGCGCAACGGCCAATCATTGTCGTAAAGGTTGAAGTCGGGATCGACACCGGCGAGGCTGATATTGGCTTCCCAGTAGGCATCAATGGTGCCGACATCACGCCAGTAGGAGGCGTCCCGGGTTTTCTCTTTTGTACCGAAGGGATAGGCGAAGACCCTCTCTTTAGGGTAGAGGGCGGGAATAATGTCATTGCCGAAGTCGTGACTGCTGTCGGGGTCGGCAGCGTCGGCTTCAAGGAGCTTTTTCATCATCTCAAAGTCAAAGATGTAGATTCCCATGGAGGCGTAAGCTTTGTCGGGTTGTCCGGGGATAGCCTTGGGATTTTCCGGTTTCTCCTGAAAGCCTATGACCTGCTGTTTTTCATCAACTTCCAGGATACCAAGGCCGGTCGCATCTGTGCGATCGACCGTAATTGCGGAGATTGTCAGAGCGGCATCGTTGGCCTTATGGAAGGCCAGCATTTTGCCGTAATCCATCTTGTAGATATGGTCGCCTGCCAGAACTATGATATATTTGGGTTTTATAACTTCGATCGAGTAGAGATTCTGGTAAATGGCATCAGCCGTTCCTTGATACCACTTTTCTCCAACCCGCATCTGGGGTGGAATTTCGTAGATGAACTCGCCCAGTTCCGGGTTGAAGATACTCCAGCCGGCCGCCAGGTGGCGGGAAGCTGAACGTGATTTGTACTGGGTCAGGACAATGATTTTACGAATATGGGAGTTGAGGCAGTTGCTTAAAGTGAAATCGATGATCCGGTATTGACCGGCAAAAGGGACGGCGGGTTTGGCTCGATCGCGGGTCAGTGGGCTCAGGCGTTTACCCTCACCTCCGGCCAGGACAACTGCGAGAAGATCGTTTAACATGGCCTGCCTCCTTTTTCGGTATTTATCCTATGAGTACTTCTTCGCTGCCGTTTAGGGTGTATTCGGCAGCGGGCAGTAACTCCAGCTGACAATTTTGTTGCAACGGGAAATAAGTAGCAAAGCGGAGATTAAATTGCAAGGCGCAAATGCAATTGCCTAATTTCGTAAACCGGCAATCAGGCGCCGGGGCTTTAAGAGGAGGTTTAAGGCGTCAATCGGGTTTGTGACAATCAGGTCGGCGGCGGCAATGGAGAGAGTGTGGGCTCCTTCCGAACCCAGGATGCAGATGCCTAAAGCGGCTTCTTTCAGCATCAAGTGGTCATTATAGCCGTTGCCGATGGCAGCGTGGGTTTTAGAGCCCAGTTTTTTGAGAAAATCTTGCTTGGCAAGAGCTCCCGGAGTGGCAGCCGGAATCCCGACAAGTTCGAGCGGCAGGGAGCCAAACACTTTGCCGGCTGTACCAAAGGTGTCTGCTGTCATGACATAGACTTTTAAAGTGTCAGCCAATTTTTGCAGGCTTTCGGCAACTTCGCGGCTCAGCTGGCCGTCAAGGGTCAAAGTGCCGTTCATATCGCAAAGAACCCCCCGCAGTTCAAGGGTCTTCCCGCCGGGGATATCAAGGTTTAGGCTCATAGTTTTATAACGGTCTGATGGTTTTGTAAAAAGTTAAAATTTTGATGGCAAAGTAAAATATTCAGATGCGAGGCGCTCAAGACCTAAGGAATGAGGCGTACAATTAGTACGCCGCAGTGACGAAGGTTGAAGATCAACGAAGCAGATGGATGTTTTACTTTGTCATCATCGGGGTGCAGATGCGGGCCATGATATAGTTATGGGCGGCATTGCGCAGGGCTTCGGGTCCCATCAGGGAGCAGTGAATTTTTTCTTCCGGCAGGCTTCCTAAGTGGGATGCTACCTGGTCGCCGGAGATCATCATCGCATCATCCAATGATTGGTTGGTGATCATCTCGGTAAAGGCGCTGGTGGTTGCAATCGCATAGGGGCAACCTGCTACCATTGCCGTAGCCTTTTTTATAATATCCTTTTCTATCTTCAGGTAGAGTTCAATATAGTCACCGCAGCCGGGGTCGCCGCCTCGTCCCATAACAGTGGCATCGGTCATAATTTCAAGATTGCGGGGGTTTTTGAAATACTCTTTTACTTTCTCATTCAATGGTTGGGTCTCCACTTGTGTAAAGGTAACCTATAAAGTGACCAATTTTTTCTATTCTGATTAGATGATGGTCTGAAAATAGCGCTTCCCGCTATGTTTAAGGGATTTAATTTCACCCTTTTCCAGCATTAGATCAAGAATTTTTATAACCTCAACCGCTTTCAGGCCGAGGGTCTGTTCGAGATCACTTTTGGTACAGGGCCGGCGTTTCAGGGTGGCCAGAATGGTTTCCTCGGTTTTCTCGATGGTTTTGCCATAATCAGAATCTTTGGCAAAAGGGGCGATGATTTCCGCCTGCGGTCCGAATTTGGGTAAAACTTCTTTCAGGAATGCTTGCGTAACCGTTGCCGCTTCGGTCATGGCCCCCGGTCGGACGACCGTGTTAAGCTGGACTTTGTCCGGTTTTATTGCGGTCACTGCCTCTACCAGCCGGTTGATCTCTTGGGGGCTGTCATTCAGTCCCCGGCAGAAAAGAATCTCAAGCCAGATTTTGCCCCGGTATTCATCGCGTAAGGCGATCAGCCCGGAGATTATCTTTTTAACGTCAAGTCCCGGTGCCGGACGATTCAAGATCGTAAATAGATCTGCAGAGACGACATCCATTGACGGCAGAATTACATCTACCGCTGTCGCTTCTCGGCGGACTTCGGGATCGTTAAAGAGAGTGCCGTTGGTGAGCAGGGCGATCGGGGTTTTGGTCAATTTTCGCAGTAGTTCAATAATGCGGGGCAGAGCCGTGTTTAAGGTTGGCTCGCCTGACCCCGAGAGGGTTATATAGTCTAGTTTATGGGCCTTTCCCTCTTTCGAAGCAAAAAAGGTTTTGATCTCTTTTTCGAGTTGTGGGTAGGGGACGTATTCAGTTCGTTTGGTAACCGGCGTTGCGGTTTTGCCCAGTTCACAATAGATGCAGTCCAAAGTGCAGGTCTTGAATGGTACCAGGTCAACACCAAGAGAGAGACCGAGCCGGCGCGATGGCACCGGCCCAAAGATATGGGTAGAAGTGGGGTTCATTGGGAAAGGAGGTGTGCTCAACTATGATACAGTCGTAAAAAAGTTACGACTCCATTAGCTATCCGAAAGGCACTCTTCGACTTCTTTTTTTTGTCGGTGATTATTGATGATGAAGCGGATCGGCAGATCCGGTGCCGCCTGTTTTGCGGCCCGCTTCATATCATCCCCGAGCTTGAAAATCAAGGGGCAGACATTTGATGATGGAGTCAGTGTGATAATCACACTTTTTTCATCGATTTCGAGATTGTCAAGCAGAGGCAGATCGGTTACCTGCATGCCGGTCGACGGGTCGCGGACAGCGCCTAAGGCGGCCAGTAACATCTCCTTAAGTTTTTCCGGTTCATTAGTCATGTTAGATTTCCTGTCAGATTAGGCCATCTTTTAAATTAGCCACGAAAGCACACGAAAAGGCACGAAAAAAGGCTTTCGTGTTCTTTCGTGCCTTTTCGTGGCTAAAATTTTAAATGTTCAACTCTTTTTCCACTTTACTCCACATCTCGCGAACCACCTGGCTTACGAGGCCGCAATCATACTCAACCACACTCTGACGAGCAACCTGGGCCTTGTTGACGATCGCATCAAGTGGAATCTCGCCGACCAGTGGGAGTTTGTGTTCGCTACAATAGCCCCGGATCTTTTCCGAGTTAACCAGGTTCAGATCGAAACGGTTGACACAGACTAGGGCCGGAATATCGAAATGGCGGCAGAGGCCATGGACACGTTCCATATCATGCATCCCCGAAAGGGTTGGTTCGGTGACAATCAGGACCAGGTCAACGCCGGTAATTGCCGCCGTGACCGGACAACCGATACCCGGAGGTCCATCATTTATGAGCAGTTCACATCCCTCTTTATTTGCCATTAGCTTACCCTGCTGGCGGACCAGGGTAACGAGTTTGCCGGAGTTGTCCTCGCCGATACCAAGGCGGGCATGAACCATTTTCCCGGCTCGGGTGTCAGAGGTAAACCAGTGGCCGTTGATGGTATCCTCCATGGTGATCGCCTCTTCGGGACAAGCCTGGGCGCAGAGTCCGCAACAGTCACAAGCGAACTCATTTATCACATAACCCGACTCTTCTGAAAAATCAATCGCGTCAAAACGGCATAAATGTTGACATTCACCACAGCGGGTACATTTTTTACTGTCCAGTTGCGGCCCCCGGCCGCCGATGAAATCTG
Organism: Thermodesulfobacteriota bacterium; assembly: GCA_024762675.1. Taxonomy (GTDB): domain Bacteria; phylum Desulfobacterota; class Anaeroferrophillalia; order Anaeroferrophillales; family Tharpellaceae; genus Tharpella. The sequence goes on from JANTGZ010000026.1 coordinate 8,892, forward strand.
CACTTGAAATCTCTTCGGGGGTCAGGATCAGGTGGAGGTCGGCGGCATCGACATCACAATCAGCCAGGATCGTATTTTTTGCCAGGATTGCAAAGGCGGCGGTCACCGTGGTTTTGCCGGTGCCGCCCTTGCCACTTATAATGGTCAGCTCCTTCATTTTTCAACCTCCGCGACAATCTTTTGGTGCAGTTTTTGAAAACCTTCTCTTAATTTTTGACTGTGGATGACAGCCGCTTCACCTTTGGAGTAGGCGAAGGCGAGATCACGGTCAAAAGGAATTTCCATGAGGATCTGGATCGCTTCGCGGCGGCAATATTCTTGAATCTGGTCATCACCACTGTCAGATCGATTGACCAGAATGCCACAGGGGATTTCAAGCTGTCGGGCAACGCCAACCGCCAATTCCAGGTCATTGAGACCGAAAGGGGTTGGTTCGGTGACAAACAGGCAATAGTCACAGCCCATTAAGGTCTGAACCATAGGGCAGGAGGTTCCAGGCGGGGCATCTAGAATCGCAAAGCAGTCATTATTAACCAGTTTTTTGACTTTTTTGATGATTGGTGGTGAGAGCGGATTGCCGATGTTCGAGATGCCATGGGCAAACAATAGCTCATTTGATTCTACAGCATTGGCTTTGCCGATTTCCAGGCAGCCAATGCTCTTGGTTGTTTCACTGATCGCTTTTTCCGGACAGGTGAACGTACAGGCTCCGCAGCCATGGCAGAGCTCGGAAAAGACCATTACCTTATCGCCGATGACGGCCAGTGCGTTGAATTCGCAGACTGCGGCACATTGGCCGCAGTAGGTGCAGAGTTCTTCGTCGATTTTGGGAATCGGCATCGTGACGTTACGTTTGTCGTTGATCTTGGGCTTCAGAAAGAGATGGCCATTAGGCTCTTCAACGTCACAGTCAAGGTATTGGGCGGCGGGCGCCACCAGCGCCAGGTTGGTGGCGATGGTGGTCTTCCCGGTTCCCCCTTTGCCACTGGCAATTGCGATAATCATTGATTAATGTCCTTAAAGTAGATCGTCATTTCGCTAGAAACCGGAATCCAGTAAATTCAACGGCCTCTGGATAGCGGCGTTAACCTTTATGACGGTTGTGGGATTTTTTTACGGGTTTATCAATTCAAAACTACCTGGGATTTGTGCTTGCCTGTGGTTAACATAAGGAGCCACAGATGAACACAAACAAGCACAGGTGAGATTTGATTTAGGCTCGGCCTCGTCCGCGGCCTCCGCCGCCACGTCCCCGGCCCAGACCTAAACCCTGGCCTCCGCCACCTCGGGGCACACCGCCCCGGCCGCGGCCGTAAACAACCTGATCGTCGGTTTGGGCGGCGGCTGGTTGGAGATTGTCGGGATCGACTTTTCTTAATTGATCATTTTGTTTTTCATCACTGTTTGCCGGGCGACAGTTGCCCAGCCCACGACCAGTCATCGGACCTTCACTTTGCGGCCCTTTTCCATTAAATCCAGGCATAACTTCCTCCTTAATTTTAGTCGTCAGTCGTCACTGTTCAGAGATTTTTTTGACAACTGATGGTAACTTCAGATTCTGTTCTCGAATTGTCTCGATGTGGGGACAGACCTTTAGTTCTGTCCCCGGTTACAGAGGGCGAAGCAAAGTTCGCTGCTATCCGCTGTAACTTAACTCTTGTTAAAATTTTTGTATGGCGTACTCTTTAAGTTCATCCGCCTGCCATTTGGCGATGACTTCTGTAATCGGCAGCTCTGGTGGTCCGAGCAGCATTTTGATATTAGCTGCTCCTAAAACCTGGGCGGCTTTGGGCCCGAATTGACCGCTGATTACAACTTCAACACCGCGATCGAGAAGGGCCTGTGCGGCCCCGGTCCCGGCCCCTGATGCTGCTTTAATCCCACTGTTTTCAAACCATTCGCAATCTTTGCTTTCGCTGTCGTAGACGGCAAAATAGGGGCAGCGGCCAAAACGCATTTCGAGATTGGCTTCGGCTCCGGCCTTGGTGACACTGATGGCAATTTTCATTATTTACACCCTCCATGGTCATGATCGTGGTTATGACTGCAGCCGGCGGCGCCAGAGATCTCACCATTGAGATAGGCTTTCAGGACATTACCAACGCGGCCGCCGACGCCGGTTACGACTTCGATGCCGAAGTCGTTAAACATGTCAATCGCTTTCGGACCCATGCCGCCGGCAATGATGACATTGACTTTTAGGGAGTTAATGAAGCGTGGCACCTCTCCCGGTTTATGTTGGTTAAAATGTGGATTTTCGACAACCTCGGTTGAGCTTATGTTGCCATCATCTTCAACCAGGGCCACAAGGTATGACGGACAGCGGCCAAAATGCATACTCATCTCACCATCAAGGCCGAGCATGTCATCGGCCGCTAATGCAATCTTTTTCATTGTTTGTTTCTCCTGATGTTCTTATGGTTAACTAACTTTTATTTTCGAAAAAAGCCCCGCTTTAAGAGTTGTTGCAATTCTACATAAGCGACGCTTTTTCGAACCGGCCGAAAGTGGCCGTTTATCATGTAAAAACTACATCCCGTCTTCGATGAAGCAGAGATTCTGCTCATCACCGGAGACCCAGGCTTCTTCATACTGGTTGCTGAAAACAAATTCACACAACGGCTTGCGGGATGGTGCTTTACTCTCTTTTACCGGAACCCCGAGAGGCATCATCGAGACAACTTTGACCGAACCCGGCAGGTTGAGAATTTTGCCGGCTGCATCGGCGTCAAAAAGCCCAAGAATAACTGACCCCAAGCCCATATCGTGGGCCGCCAGGGAGATATTCTGCGTGGCCAGGCCGACATCATAGAGATACCAGTTGTCGTCTTTACTGGTTGCTGCTGAACCTTTATAAAAACCGGAGGTGCCGAGTTTGCCGCAGGCGATCAGGAGAACCGGTGCACTTAAGGCCGCTTTACGGGCCGGATTACCTTCCGGTAGAGTTTCCGCCAGTTTCTCTTTTATGGCGGCATCACGAACAATAACAAACTCCCAACATTGGGTGTTGGCCCATGATGGAGCATAACGGGCGGCCTGCATGAGCTCTTTCAGTTGCTCGTTGCTGACCTCCTGATCAGTGAATTTTCTGACACTGCGACGTTGGGCAATACATTCCAGAGTTTCCATCAAGTTACCTCCTGTGGTAGTTTTCGTCCAAGAACTTAATTTTTGTTATTTATTTGTTTACAGTATAAGCCCTTTTTGCGAAAAAAACAACAAAATGATGTGAATTATTATTTTACCGCGGCTTCTACCTTATCTGCGATCTCATTAAAGGCTGTGGCCGCCGCAGTTTCGGGGAAAGCCGTGACAAAGGGTTTTCCGGCATCGCCCTGGACTACTACCTGAGGATCGAGTGGCACCGCTCCCAAAAAGGCAACCTTGAGATCTTCGGCCGCTTTACGGCCGCCACCCTGTTTGAAGAGGTCGATAGTTTCGTTGCAGTGAGGACAGTTAAAGCCACTCATATTCTCAACTATACCTAAAACCGGAACCTCAATCTGCTGGCTGAAGACCACCGATTTACGGGAGTCGAGCAGAGCGACATCCTGGGGTGTGGTGACAATAACGCTGCCGTCCATTGGTTTTACGACCTGGGCAACACTCAAAGGTTCATCACCGGTTCCCGGCGGAAGATCAATGATCAGATAATCGAGTTCACCCCACTGGACATCGGCAACAAACTGGCGGATAACCGTATGTTTCAAAGGGCCGCGCCAGACCACCGGATTGTCGGGGTTGTCGAGCAGGAAAGCCATCGAAACTACAGCCAGATTCTCCATTACCGGTTCCGGTATAATCCCGCCTTCACTGGCCTGCAGGCGTTTACTGTCAAGGCCCAGCATCTTCGGCAGGTTGGGGCCATGGATATCGGCGTCGAGAAGTCCGACTTTACGGCCCTGCCGGGCGAGACTGACGGCCAAGCTGACGGCAACCGTACTTTTACCGACTCCCCCTTTGCCGCTCATGACGACTATGCGGTGTTTAATATTGGAGAGACGGGATTGTAAAACCTCTTCTTCTCTTTTCTGTTTCTCTTCAGCCGAACAACTTTCGGAACTGCTGCAACTGCCGCAGGTCGCGCCTTCTGCACAATTTTCGCTCATTATAAGGATCCTTAAAAGCAAGAGTTAAAAAAAATGACAAAAAATGCGGACTCTACTTCAGCCCGCCATAAAACCATTGACTTTTTGTGACATACCATAAGATAACACTGAAAACCCACTTGTCAAGGGGTAAAATTACGCGCATTTTATTTTAAAAAGGGCGGCAGAGGCTGATTTTTTAGTATTTTATTAGCAACTTTTACTCTTGCGAAAAGTTGGACTCTGGAATAGTATGGAGATAAATGAACATTTGTAAATATTGAGGTTCTCATATGCGTGTCGCAGTAATTGATGGCCAGGGCGGCGGGATCGGCAGTGCTATTATCCGGCGCCTGAAAGATGAATATGGTGAAAAGGTTGAAATCTGGGCCTTGGGGACCAATGCGATTGCGACGGCGGCGATGATGAAAGCTCGAGCCAATCGCGGGGCCACCGGCGAGAATGCGATTATTCGATCGGTGGCTCGGGTTGAAATTGTTATTGGGACTATTTCTGTGGTTATGGCGCACGCCATGATGGGCGAGTTGACGCCGGCGATGGCCGAGGCCGTCGCGGCCGGCTCAGCCAGAAAAATTCTGATTCCTTTAACCCAGGAGAACCTGACCGTGGTCGGCGTGCAAAAAGATCACCTGCCGATCTTGATCGATAACCTGATTCCTTTAATTAATGAGGAGATGGTAGCTGATGTGTGAAGTAAATGCCTATATAAAACGGGATGGCCATGAAGTTCTGGTCATGGAAGGGGTCTTTGTTGTCAAACCGGAAGGCGATAAAGTTCTACTGGAAAATATCTTTGGTGAACAGAAACTGGTCGATGCAAAGATCAGCCAAATATCCCTGATGGAACATAAAATCACTTTTCAATAGTGTGGATTTCCCCAGTTATTTTATTCGCAGTCGGGACTCTCTTTCAGGCACTCCTTGACCATAGTGATCACTTCTTCCACATCATCACAGACTTTAAAAAGATCAAGGTCTTTCTCGGCGACGAGGCCGGCACTGACGAGTTCGTCGCGGAACCAGTCGGTCAGGTTGCGCCAGAAGTGGGAACCGTAGAGGATAATTGGGAAGGGCTTGATCTTGTTGGTCTGAATTAGAGTCAGGGCTTCAAACATCTCGTCCATGGTGCCGAAGCCGCCGGGAAAGACGACAAAGGCCCGCGCATATTTGATCAGCATCACCTTGCGGACGAAGAAGTATTTGAATGAGACCAGCTTGGTTGCGTAATCATTTGGTTTCTGTTCCATCGGTAGAGTGATATTGAGGCCGATGGAGCGGCCGCCGGCCTCCTTGGCGCCTCGGTTGGCCGCCTCCATGATGCCGGGCCCACCGCCGGTAATCACAGTAATATCGGCTTTGGCCAGTAAGTTGCCAAGATAGAGTGCTTGGCGGTAGTCTATATTTTCAGGACTTGTGCGAGCCGAGCCGAAAACCGAGACCGCCGGCCCAATATCGGCCAGCTGCTCAAACCCTTCGACAAATTCCGACATGATCTTGAACATCCGCCAGCTTTCTTCGAGCTTGAAATCATCAATCAGATACTGATCCTGCCCACGATTATTTTTAATCATATTCAGCCTTTAATTTCTGAAGCTTGTTACTGGGGCGGGGATCTGCCCCTTCCGCCAGATAAAATAGTCACTGTTTTCCTGGTGTAACGGAACAATGTAAGCCTCACCGAGAAGGCCGCCCCAGGAGACCATCTCTCCGGCCTTTTTACCGGGTACCGGAATCAGGCGCACCGCCGTGGTCTTGTTGTTCATCATACCGATCGCCAGTTCATCTGCAATAATCGCCGAAATCGTTGTGGTTTTGGTGTCGCCGGGCACCGGAATCATGTCGAGACCGACAGAGCAGACGGTGGTCATCGCTTCCAGTTTATCGATTGTTAAAGTTCCTGTTTTGACGGCTTCGGAGAGTCCGACATCCTCACTGACCGGGACAAAGGCCCCACTCAAACCACCGATATGGCTAGAGGCCATGAGACCGCCTTTTTTGATAGCGTCCGTAAGCAGGGCCAGGGCAGCGGTAGAGCCGTGCGTGCCGACCCTTTCCAGGCCCATCGCCTCAAGGATACGGCCGACGGAGTCTCCGACGGCAGTTGTCGGGGCCAGGGAAAGATCCAGGGAGCCAAAACGAACCCCTAAGTTGCGGGCCAGTTCCTGGCCAACCAACTCCCCGGCCCGGGTGATCTTGAAAGCGGTTTTTTTAATGATTTCGGCGATTTCATTTAGTGGCAGATCGCGGGGGGCGGCTTCGACCGTGCGGCGCACGACTCCAGGGCCGGAGATGCCGATATTCAAGACATTGTCAGCTTCCTGAACGCCGTGAAAGCCGCCCGCCATGAAGGGGTTATCGCTGACTGCGTTGGCAAAAACAACAAATTTGGCGGCCCCGATGGCATTTTCACTGTTTAAAGCAAGATCCCTGATGATCCCGCCGATTTTTGCCACTCCGCGCATATTAATACCGGCCTTGCTGCTCGCCAGATTGATGAATCCACAGATCTTTTCAGTTGAGCCCAGAGCTTCGGGAATGGCATCGATTAAGGTTTGATCGGCATAGCTCATCCCTTTTTCAGACAAGGCTCCGAAGCCGCCGAGGAAGTCGACTCCCACTTCTTGGGCACAATGATCCAGAAGCTTGGCAAAAGCGACTACCCGTTTACGGTCTTCAGCCGCAGCCCCGGTTAGAGCCCCCGAGAGCACCAAGGCGGCCGGGGTAATAGTCAGGCGCTTATTGATGATCGGAATACCGAATCGGGCATCGATTTTTTCAGCTCTTTTTACAAATTGACGGGCGGTGGTAACAATTTTTTTTTCGACTCGATTTAAGAGTTGGGAAAAGTTGTCTGAGGTGCAGGGCAGCAGGTTGATACCCAGGGTTACAGCCCGGATGTCGAAATGCTCCTTTTCGGTCATACGGTAGGTTTCATAAATCTCTTCGAGGGATACGTTTAAAGGCATTTTCCAGTCACTTCTCGCTTAAAGGTTTCATCAAAGTCTACCCCTATCCATTAGACCCGGTGCATCGCTTCAAAAATCCGGTGATGTTGAATCTGGACCGAGAGGCCGATTTTTTCGCCCAACTTCTCAAGTTTTGGGGCTAGAACCCCTAAATCACTGCGGGCCCCGGCGAGATCAACCAGCATCGCCATAACAAAGATGCCCTGCATGATTTTTTGTGAAATGTCTTCGATATTGATCTCCTCTTTCCAGAGAAAATCGGAGATTTGGGCAACAATTCCACTGCGATCTTTGCCGACGACAAGCACTACCGCCAGGTCCTTATTTTTGTTTTGATCTTTATTCATTTTGACAGTGTCCTTTCTGTTGCCCTTAGGGGGTTACTGTATGGCCTGTTTGAGGAGTTCTATCTCCTTTTGCTGCTGTTGGACCACACTGGTAAGAATTGCAATAATATCCATGGATCGCAGGTTTTTACGACTCCTGGTCGCCACCAGGCCGGGAACGTCTTCAGCAATAAAACCTAAGTGACGTTCACCTGTCGGATCAGCCTTGTAGGTAAACTGAACTGCTTCAAGAGCACTTAAAGCCGACAATGCCTCCACCGGGCCAACTGCTGAGATGTTTGACTTAAGAGATCGTGAAGAGCCTTCAAACAATGAACCGGTACAAGCTATGTTGCCAAGTACAAAAAGAGGGGTTCCGCCACCCTCACCTATCTTCAAAGCACCTGAGGCATCAATTAAAAGACCGCCGGATTCTATGGGAGCCTCCACCCTGACATTGTCCACAAACCTGGTGGCCGCACCCTGATCGTCAGACCCCATAGCCCATATCCTGATTGTTGTAGACCCGATATCGCCGGTGTCAACCCAAGGAGTTTCAATCTTACCCAGGGTTGCATGTTCAAAAGAGAACTTCACACTATCATCCTTACAGGATAAAGTAGCAACACCTATGTATGGGATTCCTGATGTCGCCATCTCTTGAAGATGATAGAGTTCTGGATCGTCTACACAGTTGCCGTAGTCTGAAGTCGTTAGTGTGGGTGCCTGACCAATGTTTATTTGGTATTTATCAGTAGTCCCGTATCTCAGGCGAAGAATCCCGCTGTGTTCAGGTTCCGTAACAAACTCTACAATAAAATCCATACATCCGACACTACCCGTTGTTCTTTCAACTTCAAACTGGATTTCAAAATCACCGCTGTAACTAGCCTTCGTTTCAATGAAGTCATATTGCTGATAATAGTTAACTCTTCCACTCGCTACCCCGACTGTCGCTCCTCCCGGGTTCTTTATTGAATTAGTACCCGTTGTCCAGTTTGTCAGGCCGGAGCTGAAATCATCTTCGAACACAGTTGCGGCCCCGACATTGCCCGAGATAGTCAAAATAACTACAAAAATTCCGGTGAGTAAAAACATATTCATCTTTTTCATAGCCTTACTCCTTTTTCAAATGTGTTAAAAGAAAATGGAACATAAATATCCAACAGACTACACAGCCTATTTTATCCCTTCAGGTAAGGCAACATAGCTTTAAAATCAGGCCCTTGGGCGGCATTCAGGTAGTTGTAAAGTACGGTTTGCAGGGTTATTTTCCAGCCGCCGGCCCGGGTGATCAGATCGCAGCCGGCTTTCCAGTCATGGGTATAACGGGAGCCGACAACATCACTTAAAAGAAATAGTGAGTAGCCGATATCGAGCAAGTCGACGGCGGTCTGCATGACGCAGATATGGGTTTCGATACCGATGATCAAAAGTTGACGACGACCAAGTTTTTCAAGCCGGTCGGTAATCAGCCCAGCCCCAGAGAAGACCTTTTTGGCGATCGGCTGGTAGTCGTCACCGAGTACGGTCTTGACCTCTTCATTAGTGGCGCCCAGGCCTTGCGGATACTGTTCAAAGACGATGATCGGTAACTTTAGCTGCTGCGCCATGCGGATCGTTAAAATCGTCTGTTTGTGCAGTTGTTCGCGAATCTTCGGCGCAAATGTTTGCAAAATTGCATCTTGATAGTCAACAATAATCAATGCACTTTCTTCCTGGACGGGACAAAATGATCTGCTCATAATCAAACCTCCATTTTATGTTATCTTTTCTGGCATTGAGGGCAATAAAAAGTTGATCTTCCGCCAATGACAAGCTTTTTTATAGGTTGACGACACTTGGCACAGGGCTCTCCATCGCGGCCATAGACCTGGAGTTCACGAGAGAAAGCTCCCTCACTGCCGTCAACTTTGCGAAAGTCGGAGATGGTTGTGCCGCCGGTGGCGATTGCTTCAGCCAGAACCTCCTTAATGGTTGTCACCAGCCGTCGGCAGCGATCACGGCCGAGTCGGCCAACCGCAGTGGTCGGTCGAATGCGAGTCCGAAAAAGGCTTTCGCTGGCGTAGATATTGCCGACGCCTACGACCCGGCGTTGATCCATAATAAAGTTTTTAACCGGTGTCGTTCGCTTGCGGCTGAGGCGGTAAAAGTAGTCTGCCGAAAACTCTTCGCTTAGAGGTTCCGGGGCCAACTCTCCGAGCTCTTTGATTTCGTTCCGATCATCCGGCTTGACCACCAAGACCAAACCAAATTTGCGGGGGTCGCGAAAACGCAAGCACTCACCATTGTCGAGTTGCAGGTCGAGATGATCATGGCGTTCGGGAGCCTCACCTTTGTCAGCTAGACGCAGGGTGCCGGTCATGCCTAGGTGGATCACCAGAGTTTGGCCACAGCTCATATCAATAAGCAGATATTTGGCTCGTCGTCTTACCCCAAGTATAGCTTCATTGACCAGGTTTTGTAAAGCCTTAACCGGTATCGGTCTTCGCAATTTATCACAGCGAATAGTGACTCCGCTTATGTGCCGGCCCGGCAGCTGTGAGCGTAAGGCCGCAGCCACCGTTTCGACCTCAGGTAACTCAGGCATCTCTCTCTCCGGCTTCTTGTTATTTACAAAAAATAAAAATTTTACGAAGCCGCCATCATTTTTACCAGCTTCATTCCCCGATTACCAACCTGTTGGAACCACCTTGAATCCTGCATCTCCAGAGCGGCTTGAGCAAAGTCTTCCTCCTTGACCGCCTTGATCATCTTTTTGAAGCCTCTAAAGCCGGTGGCTCCGAGGTTGAAACGCATGTCAACCAGAACCCTTTGCACGCTCTCCGGCAGGGATGCAAATTTGTTGCTAAAGAGTTTTTGCAGATCCTCAAGACACTCTGAAATATCACTATTCAGTAAGAACAGGGCTTCATCCTCCGAGATGCCCCTCTCCTCAAGGTTGCGGCCTACGCCAATTGTCAACTTGCCGGCCGGGCAGCGATAGGGTTTTAATTTCAAACCCTCGTGTTCAATTAGTTGCTCAGCTACGATTCTCCTAAAAGCAGTCTCCTTATTACTATCCTCTCGTTCGCTTTTTGTCTCCTCAATTCGGGCCTCTTTTTTGGGTTCATCATCAGCTGCCGGGCGGTCGATAATCATACCGACTGCGGCGGTAAAATTAGTGACCGGGTCAATCAGGATAAAGCTGCCGGTTGTATGATTTTTCATGTAGGGGTCAAAAAAGAGTTGCTGGCCGGTGGTTATAGTGGCCCGGCCGATTTCGTTTAAAGCAAGGCTTGCAGCTTCATTTTTACGTAGCGTGTTGACATCTGTACGATACCTTATTCGATCAATTGTAGCTCGGGTTATCCGGGTCGTATGTTTAAGGAAAAAAGCAGTATTTTTATCCATCGGCTTTTCATCCATCCAGACCAGCATAGCCTCAAAGGTTCTGGACATGCGCGGCATATTGTTGGGATGAACCAGCATATCCCCCCGGCTGATGTCGATTTCATCCTCTAAAGTCAAAGCCACCGACTGGGGTGGAAAAGCCTCTTTAAGGTTGCCATTATTGGTTGAGATTGCTTTGACCCTTGTTTTTTTTCTTGATGGAAGCACCAGGATATCATCGCCTGGGCGGACGACTCCAGAGCCCACAGTCCCGGCAAAGCCGCGAAAATCGGCATCAGGTCGCAGGACATACTGCACCGGGTAACGAAAATCGATAAAATTGCGATCCGAGGTTATGTAGACGGTCTCCAGGATCTCAAGCAGAGGTTGGCCCGTGTACCACTCCATGTTTTGCGACTTTTCAACAACATTGTCACCTTTTAAGGCCGAAAGAGGGATAAAATGGAGGTCGGGAATCTTCAAACGGGTAACAAAGTCACGGTACTCCTGGCAGATATCTTTAAATACCGACTCCTCGTAATCGACCAGGTCCATTTTGTTGACGGCGAGAATGACATGCTTGATACCGAGTAGCGAGATCAGAAAGGTGTGGCGTCGGGTCTGGTTAATGACCCCGGATTTGGCATCAACCAGGACAATTGCGAGGTTGGCGGTTGAGGCCCCGGTAACCATATTTCGGGTATACTGCTCATGGCCCGGGGTGTCGGCGATAATGAATTTACGTTTTGCGGTGGCAAAATAGCGATAGGCGACATCAATCGTAATGCCCTGTTCGCGCTCGGCCTGTAAGCCATCAAGGAGCAGAGCATAATCGATCTCCCCCCCGACGCTGCCGACCCGCTTACTGTCTCTCTCCAAAGCTGCCAGTTGATCCTCATAGAGTAGTTTACTATCATAGAGCAGGCGACCAATCAGCGTTGATTTCCCATCATCGACTGAGCCGGCCGTAAGAAATCTAAGCAGGTCCTTCTGCTCATCACGGTCAAGGAACTCTTTAATATCCATTAGAAGTATCCCTCCCTTTTTTTCTGCTCCATCGAACCCTCTTGGTCAAAGTCGATAACCCTCGTGGTCCGTTCGCTTTTGCTGACTGTCATCATCTCTTCGACAATTTTCTCAATGGTGTCGGCTTCAGATTCTATAGCTCCGGTCAGAGGATAACAGCCCAGAGTACGAAAGCGCACCATCTTCTTTACTGCTGTCTCTCTGAGTTGGGCCGGCATGCGTTCGTCATCGACCAGGATCAGATTGCCGTTCTGTTCAACCACCTCTCGCTCGGCTGCAAAATAGAGCGGTACTATCGGAATTTTCTCAAGTCTCAGATATTGCCAGACATCGAGTTCGGTCCAGTTGGAGATCGGAAAGACCCGGATACTTTCGCCTTGATTAACTTTGGTATTATAGACACTCCAGAGTTCCGGCCGCTGGTTTTTTGGATCCCATTGATGAAACTGGTCACGGAAGGAGAAGATACGTTCCTTGGCCCGTGATTTCTCTTCGTCACGCCGGGCGCCGCCAAAAGCCGCATCAAAACCATATTTATCGAGCCCGCCGAGCAGGGCCTGGGTCTTCATGACATCTGTATGAACCTTGCTGCCGTGGGAAAAAGGACCGATCTCCTGACGGTGACCCTCTTCATTGAAATGGACAATCAGATCGATCTTATGTTCGTGACAAAAATGATCGCGAAAGGTGATCATTTCGCGAAATTTCCATTTTGAATCGATATGCATCAAAGGGAAAGGGATTTTCCCAGGGGCAAAAGCCTTTTGCGCCAGTCGTACCATTACCGAAGAGTCCTTGCCGATTGAATAGAGCATTACCGGGTTGGCAAACTCGGCGGCTACCTCCCTCATTATAGCTATACTTTCTGCCTCAAGTTCGGCAAGATGCGATAGTGAGTAGCGGTTCTGCATAGATTGTTGTTCTCCTTTTATCTGTCAGTTTAACCAAGGATTACACGGATACTCCAAAAGAGTCTCGGCTTTATCTGTGTCTATCCGTGCAATTCTTGGTTTCAAAAAATTGGTTCCGGCTTTGCCGGGTTAGGTTAAAGCTTTTTCCTGATTCGAGAAAAAATCATTTCTGCCGCATCTTTCTGCTCGATTTCCGATGTGTCAATAACGAGATCAGGTTTTTGGGGCACTTCGTACTTACTGCTGACTCCGGGGAAGTTTGCCAGATCTCCGGATGCAGCCCTGGTGTAGATTCCCTTTTGGTCTCGGGCCGCGCAGACCGTTGCCGGGGTTGAGATATAGACCTCAAAATAGCGGGCTGTAACCTCCCGGACAAACTCTCTGGACTCTTTGTAGGGCGAGAGGAAGGTTGCGACCACAACGACTCCCTGCTCTTCGAGTTTGCGGGCAAGGAAACCGATCCTTTTGATATGTCGATTTACATCTTCGCGGCGATAACCGGTCTCCGGAAAAAGGTCGCGGATCGAATGGCCGTCAAGATGCTCAGCTTTATAGCCTTGGTGCTGTAATTTTTCAGTTAGTGTGCGGCCGATACCACTTTTTCCTGAACGACTCAAGCCGGTAATCCAGATGACCAGCGGTTTGATCTCCCGCCTTCCGAAGCGAATTTTTTCCCAGAGCCGTTCATGAAAAAAATATACCAGCATTTTCAAGAAGACTTCAATGCCACCGATACTGAAGGCAACCTTAGTGTCTCCGACAAATATATAGACAATCAATATTGTCGTCAGGGTTGCCAGTAGACGCCATGACAGTGACTTGATTATCGATCGAAGTTTACTTTCTTTGAACAAATTGTTCCCCTTATTTACGGAAAACTGCTTTAACGTGAGGAGTTTAACCGTAGCCTTCTGGAGTGTCTTTTTATTGCGGGTTTATGGACAAAAACGGTGTATATTCCGGAATAAGTTTTTTTAAGGCAAGCATGATCTCCTGGCCATCATGTTTTTGGGCTGAATCAAGAAGGGATTGAATGTGTAGATTTAAGGATGTGTAGGTGATACCGTTACCGTAAAGCACCATGATTTTGTCATGAGTGGTTGTTTTTATGCCCTCGCTTTGGGTAATCAGCTCTTCATAGAGTTTTTCGCCTGGTCTCAGGCCGGTATATTTGATCTCAATTTCGGTGTCCGGTTCACGTCCCGAAAGCTGGATGAGATCGCGGGCGAGCTGGTCGATTTTGATCGGTTCACCCATTTTAAGTATAAAGATTTCACCGCCTTTGCCCATGGCGCCAGCTTGCAAGGTCAGTTTGGCAGCCTCTTCAATAGACATGAAGTAGCGGGTCACTTCCGGGTGGGTGACAGTGACTGGGCCGCCGAGTTCGATTTGGTGTTTAAATAGCGGGATAACCGAGCCGGAAGAGCCGATTACGTTGACAAAGCGGACAGCTTGAAAGATGGTCTTATGGTGAGGTTGAGGGGTTTGAGATGATCGAAAAAGTTTACCGTCCCATTTTGGTTGGGCGCAGGCCAGCATCAGCAGTTCGGTTAAGCGCTTGGAAGCACCCATGACGTTGGTTGGGTTGACAGCCTTGTCGGAAGAGATCAGAACGAACCGGGTGACTTGGTGTCTTATCGCCGTTTCGATCAGGCATTGGGTAGCGAGAACGTTGTTAAACACCGCTTCCCAGGGGTTGAGTTCAATCAGGGGAACATGTTTGTAGGCGGCAGCGTGAAAGACTATGTTTGGTTTATGCTGCTTGAATACGGTTTTCAAAAGGGCCAAATCCTGGACTTTGCCTAAGACCGGCAGGCAGTCGGAAATACCGTACTCGTGTTCCATCTCCATTTGGATGGTATAGAGATTCTCTTCGCTGGCATCGAAAAGGACCAGAAGTTTAGGAGAAAAGCGGATAATTTGGCGGCAGAGTTCGGAGCCGATGGAGCCCCCGGCACCAGTGACGAGGATTACTTGGTTCTCAAGGTAGCTGCCAATGGCTGAATGATCAAGCTGCAACTCCTCTCGGCCGAGGAAATCTTTATAGGAGATATCGCGCATTGAGCGAATTGAAACCTGGCAGTCAATTAATTCACTTAAACCGGGCAGAACCTTATAAGAAGTACCGGAGTGGCGGCAGAGCCCAACCAGTCTTTTAAGTTGTTTGCCGGTTCCCGAAGAGATCGCAATAAGCACCTCTTTGGCGGCGGCACGCTCGATATGCTCTTCAAGGTCCTCGACCAGGCCGAGGACTGGAATGCCGTGAATCTTGAGTCCGATCTTGTTGGGGTTATCATCGACCAGGCCGACTATTTCATAGGGCAGCATTGGGTTATTGTACACCTCTCGGACAATCATTTCCGCTGCATCCCCGGCGCCGATAAGTAGGAGCTTTTTCTTGCTTTTAGGGTGAAGAGAGAGAGTTGGTACAAGCTTTCTCGATCCGGAGACGTTTTTGTAGAAAAAACGGATGGCGAAGCGGTGACCACTGATCAGCAAGAACGTAAAGACAGCATCCAGAAAGAAAATCGAACGGGACAAACCTTCAAAACGGTTGACCGATAAAACACAGGTAACGACCAGCAGGAAGGAGAAGAGAACGGCCTTGATCAGGTTGATGACATCAGTGGTACTCATGTAGCGCCACATGCCGCGATAGAGGCCGAAAAAATAGAAAACCGGGATCTTGATAAACAGAATTACGGGCAGGATGGAGATGATCTGGTATCTTTCAGCGCTGGTTAAAGTGCGCTCAAAACGGACTTCATAGGAGAGGAAATGAGCCAGGGCAAGGAGAGCTATATCCGTGCTCAGAATAATCCAGAAATTTTTTTTCCGTATGAAGTGGCTGAAAAGTTTCAGCTGGTTTGAGAGTGAGTTGGGCATTTTTGTAAAGTGTCTGGCGTGGGATGCGGCGATGCCCGGCACCAGTTTCATTTTTAATTTAGGGTGAAAAGCGAACCGATAACATGTTATCGGTGGGTGATACAAGGTTTTTCTGGTTATTTACGGGTGTCATTGTTTCGTTTTTAGTGTCGGTTTTCCGAGTGTCCGGTTGTTTAATTATAGTGAATCTGATATGGCTTGCCACACCCAGCGCGGAAGGTGCCTTTGGGGGCGCCGAAAAAAGTCGGTGGAGTTTGTAAGAAATCATCAAATTTAAGGACAGCAAGAGGTGTTGGCAGTGTTTTACGGAATTTTGGGTCGTGGTCTAATGAGTGGCTTGCAAACCACGCGCAGCCTCGCTTTGATAATCGTGCCGGTCTACCTGATCATTACTATTCTGGGCAAGACCCCGGTTTTAGGGCTGATCGGCCGATTATTTCGCCCTTTAATGGAGTTTCTCGGGCTTCCGGGTGAAGCTGTAATGGGGGTTGTGCTTGGTAATGTTTTAAATCTCTATGCCGCCATTGGGGCGGTCACGCCACTGCAGCTTGACCAAAAACAGATGACGGTATTTGCGCTTTTGTTGTTGTTGTCGCACAGTTTGCCGATCGAAGCTGCAGTTAGCCGGATGGCCGGTGTCAAGGCTTGGCCTTTTGTCGTTTTGCGTCTTTTGGCGGGTTTTTTTCTGGCCGCAGGACTTAATTTTTTCTGGGTTTAATTATGGATTATAGTGGTTTTTTGCAGATTGCCGGTGAGGGGTTGATGGGAGCCGGACGGCAGGTATTGCAGATTGCCCTGATTGTTATCCCTTTGATGGTTGCGATGCAGTTTCTTGAGGAGCTAAAGGTTCTTGAAAAGGTGTCGCGGCGTCTAGAAAAGGTGGTTTCAGTAATCGGCATCTCCGGAGCCGGTGCCCTGCCCTTGCTGGTCGGTTTGACCCTGGGTCTCGCCTACGGGGCCGGGATGATAATCAAGTATGGTAAAGAGGGCAAGCTGACGCAGCATGAGATGGTCTTGATAATTACCTTTCTCTCTATAAACCACTCCCTTTTTGAAGATGTTCTGCTCTTTGTTGCGATCGGGGCTCAGGGTACGGTGTTGCAGGTTATCCGTATGGTAGTGGCAGTCTTGCTGACGGCAGTGTTGGCTTATTTTTTAAAGGTTCACACAAAAGAATGATCACAGTAGGGCGGCTTTAGCCCCTACTGTGATCCTGAAGTTAAGATATTCGCTGAATAAGGTTAAGAGTGTAGAAGTCGTGACTCGCTTGAGGTTAGCAATCAAAAATTGAAATAGCTCAAACTGCACCCTATTCACATAACGCAGCGGCATAAATAGTCCCTTCAAATTTGACCTCAGTAATCACTCCGTTTGACTGCCGATAATAAACCTTGGCGACATCACACCCACCATCATCATAGCGGAGATAAATGTGATTACCACGGACTTCGTAGTCACCTGCACCGTCAGGACTATTATTGTACATGCTACCAGGGGTGCCACTATAAGAACTGCTTGAGCCATAAATAAATCGGCCTATACCATCAAATTTTGCCCATTTTGAAGAGGAATAACTACCGGATGAACTTGATGATCCTGACCAACTGCAAAGGGTTCCTTTCAATAAATGAGGTTGGTTAACAGGGTTTTGAGTATTGGTTTGGGTATCTTTGGGAGTTGGGAATGGTAGGCTTTTTTCTGAATCGACCACATATTTTCCTGATGTATCCTGACCTAGTGCGGGACTCGATAAAAACAACAAAAAGAAAACTGCTAAAATTACAATCTTGGAAAGATATCGTCGGTAGCTAGAAATGCGTTGTTTTAGAGCTTTGTCGGTGGTGGGGAAATCAGTCATAAGAGACTCAATAATTCAATATATTTGGGTGTGCTAAAGAGGGGAAAGATTATCGGTAGAGATATAGGAGATAGGGGTTTCTGTCAATACCCGTTTTTAGAGAGTGGGAATAAAAAAAGGCCACCTTAATAGAGGTGACCTTTTGGCTTTTAAAATGTTCAGACTTCAAAAATTAACGTTTCTCCCGTTTAAGCTCAACCTTAACCCGGTTCCCGGCATTAGGACACTCCCAAACCATCACATCTTTATCAGGAAAAAGAGGGAAAGTACCGTCAAACTGAAGAAGGGTTACCCACTGAAAGATATTGTGATAGAAATAGCCACAAAAATCACCACACTGATGAACCCCTAGCTCAAATTCATCTCCTACTTTCATTCCGATTGTGCAATCTCCACTGGTTTCAATAATTTTAGCTGTCACTTTATTGCCGATTGCTGGATATTTTACTGCCATGGCTACACCTCCTGTTGAGTCACTGAAAATTTATAATCAACGTAAAGTTGACCCTTTCAACATAAACATATTTGTTCAATATACGTAACAAATTGAAACTATCGCTGAGAACGTAAAATTGGATGATGTGAGCTGTACAAAAACATTTCCATTGTCAATGTTAACCGAAGATGAGATTATTGATAACCAACAACATCAGGGATTGCCCGTCGATAAAAAACATATCGTTCGGCAAACCGCTCTTCTAAGTCATGTTCAAAATCGGCAAAATGACGGTCAATCAAACACCAGAGCGGAGAGACAACTTTAAGATGATTATGGTGGTTATTGACATGTAGCATCAAGCGGTGCATAGTTTTCATCATAGGCTCCTACGCAAGTGATATTGCTGCTGGAGTTTGAACCTTCAATCCTGCTTGCGCCGACATAGAAAGTTGTGTTGGCTCCGTTATCGTTGCGAACGCCGTTGCTCGTTCCAATGATGATGGATGAATCAACTTTCAAGGTTCCACCCGTCCCCGCAGTGCTAGTGACAAGAACAGCGTAAGCTGCGTCAAATTTACAATTTATTGCTTCAACTTCCCCATCAGTTTTGAAAAGCACTCCGTGTGAACTGGTGCCAACTGCCGTGATTTCTACATCATCCAAATATGCACTGGCGGAACTTTCCACATAGATGCCGCGATTATTACTGCCGCCGCTAACGAAAATTTCTGAATTGCGCATTGTCGGCGCACTGCTGGCGCTTTGTACATATAAACCGATACTCTCCTCGTCAGCGTCGATAGCATTGAGCGAAACGTTTGTAAGCAGGGGGGCCGCCCCTAAGAGCGCATTTACCGCGTAACAGTGTCTATCGCCGTTTTTCGCCCACACAGTCACATGGGTAATCCTGGGTGAGGTTCCGTTGCAATAGATACCGATGGAATGGGTATTGCTGCCTTCCGGGGCGCCTCCCAGATTCTGGATACTGACAAAACGTAACTCTGTGTCATCAGCGCCAATGATTACGCCGCTGTCCGTCGTATTGATATTACCCACGATAATGGACGCACCCTCCCCGGATCCTTCTATATGTACAAACTCTTTCATTGTAAGGGGTGTGGTCCCAATGTCGTAAATTCCCGGTTCGAGTTTGAGCAAAAAGGGATTTTCATTGTTATTGCCTGAGATACCGTTAAGGGTATTCAAAAGCAGGGTTCCGTTTTCGGTGGTTGTCCCGACCGGAGCGACGATAATAGTCTTATTGTATTTTCTAACCGTTCCCAACTCCAGGCACGCACCAGCGGCCCAGCAGACCCCTGAACTCATAAAAAAAACCACTAGTGTCCCAACGTTTATTAGAATAATTTCAACTGCTTATACGGCGGAGCCGGTTTTTCTTTGTACTCGTTTTCAGTAAGTAGCTGTAATAGTG
>JANTGZ010000027.1 GCA_024762675.1 Thermodesulfobacteriota bacterium
CAGATGCCGATGCTTTCTGGACTATTCCGTTGCGTCTGGGGGTCAGCTACTCATTCTAAAGGGTGATCTGTTTTCTGTAATATAATTTTGATGGTGTCATGAAAAAAAAGAGCCTGTGCTTTATCGGGGATTACCCGATAAAGCACAGGCTCTTTTAGTGCTCTTATCAGGTTGCTTTCTTGTTTTTTAACAAGGAAATGTTCTGATAAGAGCACTTATTTGTGGGCCGATAGGGCTCGGTTGGGTTGCGGGGAATGTTCCCGCATTAGCAGATTATACGATTAACTGTTTTTTATTCGCCTTTCATCATCGCCGCTATATCATTTTCCACGGTATCGATAGCTTTGATATTAAAGTTTTCAACCAGTACCTTGGCGACCGCAGGTGAGAGGAACGCCGGCAGGGTTGGCCCTAAGCGGATGCCTTTAACTCCGAGAAAGAGGAGGGCTAAGAGGACGGCAACCGCTTTCTGCTCATACCAGCCAATATCATAGGAGATTGGCAGATCGTTGATGTCGTCAAGTCCGAAAACCTCTTTCAGCTTAAGGGCGATAACAGCCAGAGAGTAGGAGTCATTACACTGTCCGGCGTCAAGGACCCGGGGGATTCCGCCGATATCGCCGAGATTGAGTTTGTTATAGCGATATTTTGCACAACCGGCAGTCAGGATGATCGTATCTTTAGGCAGATTTTCGGCTACCTCGGTAAAGTAAGCTCTCGACTTCTGGCGCCCGTCGCAACCGGCCATGACGACAAAACGTTTGACTGCTCCGGATTTGACCGCTTCAACAACCTTGTCGGCCAGAGCCAGAACCTGGTTATGGGCAAATCCACCGACGATCTTACCGTTTTCGATTTCGGTCGGTGAGGCGCATTTCTTGGCACGCTCGATAATTGCTGAAAAATCTTTAGTTCCGCCCGCTGGACGATCCGCAATATGAGCCGCGCCGACATAGCCGACAACGCCTGTAGTAAAGAGACGATCCAGATAGGTATTCTCTTTCTTTAAAGGAACCAGGCAGTTCGTGGTCAATAGAATAGGGCCATTGAAAGATTGGAATTCCTTGTTCTGGTGCCACCATGAGCCGCCGTAGTTACCGACCAAGTGGTCATATTTTTTAAAATTTGGATAGTAATTACCCGGCAGCATTTCGCCGTGGGTGTAGACGTCAACGCCGGTGCCTTCGGTCTGTTTAAGGAGCTCTTCCATATCTTTAAGATCATGACCGCTGATCAAAATACCGGGATTGTTGCGAACTCCGAGATTCACCTCGGAAAGTTCCGGATTACCATAGGCTGTGGTATTGGCCTTGTCGAGCAGAGCCATCGTCGTGACCGAAACTTCACCGGCTTTCATAACCAGACCAACCATCTCATCAACCGAAAGATCTTTGGTGGTTGAGTCAAGAGCTTCCATGATGAAGGCGTAGATCGCATCATCCTCAAAACCTAAGACAGCGGCGTGGTCGGCGTAAGCAGCAACCCCTTTAAGGCCGATAATCAAGAGCTCACGTAAAGAGCGAACATCCTCATTCTCGGTGGCCAGAACACCGACGCTTTTAGCTTTTTCGGCAAATTCGGCCGCATCATCGGAAAACCAGGTCGCCGCATCGGGCAGAGCCCCGGCAAAATCCTTACCGTTTTTCGCTTTGTAAGTTGAGAGATATCTCTCGCGCAACTGGTTGCGGCGCTGCAAAGCTTCCTTGATAA
The DNA here is from genome assembly GCA_024762675.1 of Thermodesulfobacteriota bacterium. GTDB lineage: Bacteria > Desulfobacterota > Anaeroferrophillalia > Anaeroferrophillales > Tharpellaceae > Tharpella. The sequence goes on from JANTGZ010000027.1 coordinate 1,711, forward strand.
AATCGCTTAAACTGTCATTATCCCAGTTGGCATTGGTGATCGTAGTAAAGAGGGCCTTGGCGGTAAAGAGGGCGGTCTCATTATCATGGATGTCGAACTCTTTGAGTTTCTCACCGTAAACGGCAATCCCTTTAAGAACATGAATCAAAAGATCTTGAAGGTTGGCGGTATCTTCCGGTTTGCCGCAGACACCCTTGATAGTACAACCTTGATTTTTAGCGGTTTCCTGACACTGAAAACAGAACATAATGATCTCCTTTTTTAAGATTGAGTTGAAAATTAAGATCGTAAATTTGTCAATCTTGATTATTTTAATCTCTATTTAAAGGAACTTTGATTCTTTTTCTTTGACCTAAGTCAAAAGAACGGTTTTTTAAGTGCTTTACAGGTTATTTTCTGTTGAAAAAATAAAATGTTCTGATAAGAACAACTGTTTGCGGGCATAAAGAGGCTGGTTTTGAGTTTCGAGATTGTTCCCGCACTAGAAGATTTTTAATCTTTGCAGAAAATGATAGGCGACGATGCCGACAGTCGTTGAGAGGTTGAGGCTGCGAACCTTGCCCCACATCGGAACCGTGCAGACAGGATAGAGTTTAATCAAGGATTGTGGCAAGCCTCGGGTTTCAGGGCCGAAGATAAGGCCGAGACCGGGTTCGATCCCGGTTACCTTATTATAGTTTTTTTCAGCTTTGGCACTTAAGGCTATGAGTGGAGCAGGGGAGGGGGCAAGACTCTGCCAGAAATCACGAAAGGCCTCAAAATTTTCATGTTCCCTGACATCAACCTCTGACCAGTAGTCAAGGCCGGCTCTTTTTAAGTTGCGGTCATCTGTTTTAAAGCCTAACGGATGAATCAGGTGCAGAGGCAGCTCGGCAGCCGCGCAGAGCCTGGCGATATTGCCGGTATTGGCTGGAATCTCAGGTTCAAAAAGGATTATATGCAGAGCCGGATTAGATACTCTTTTAAAAGAGCGGTTGATTGATTCACTCATAAGACAGTTGCCAGTGATTAGTAGTCAGTCGCCAGTGAAAAATTGCCCGTTATTCATAATTTGATGAACTCGTAACAACCCATAAAAATCGCAAAAAACGGGATGGTACAGTAACGGCTCCAGATGCGAGGCGCCCAAAACCTGAGGAATGAGGCGTACATAGAAGTACGCCGCAGTGACGAAGGTTGAAGGGGCACGAAGCACCCAAGGGCATTTCTTCGCTGCGCTCAGGGCACAGGTGGAGTTGTTACGAAGCCATCATAGTTTAAATCAGATTAAATAAGCTCTTTTTGCAGGGCTTCAATATCCTGGTTGAGTTTCTCCCATTTGCGGTAGGCCCAGGCCAGTTTCTCCTCGCACTCTTTTTTTTGGGCCGCCTGTTTTTTGATCATCTCGGCGGAAGTTTTTGAGTAGTAATCGGGCTGTAAAAAGAGCTGATTGAAATTTTCATTCTCTTTTTCAAGTTCTTCGCATAGCGCTTCAGCCGCCGCACTCTCCTTTTTTAAAGGTCGAATCTGGTTGTTGAGCTTCTTACGCTTAGATTTGTCCTGGATCTGGTGATTAGTGTCGCCTTGGCGCTTTTTGTCCGCCTTTTTTGGGGTCTTCTGGCTCAATCTGTCCTCTTTTTTCTTCTCCTTCTCTTTCTCTCCTTCTGTTTTTCGCATTCGAGTTGGTCTTGTCTGCTGTTTTACCGGGACAGCGCCACTCAGGTGGTCATGGCCAAGATGTTCAAGGTATTCAACATAAGTGCCGGGGAAGAGGTCAAAGCCATCACTTTTTAGTTCCAGCACGCGGGTGGCGAGTCGGTTGACCAGGTAGCGGTTATGGCTAACGAAGATAATTGTCCCCTCAAACTTGGCTAAAGCATCGATAAAAGTTTCAATCGATTCGAGGTCAAGATGGTTAGTAGGTTCATCGAGTATCAGGACATTGCCCTTTTTTAAAACCAGTTTGGCTATAATCAGGCGGGCGGCCTCGCCACCGGATAGGGCCGCGGTAGTTTTATGAACATCATCTCCGGAAAAAAGGAGGTTGCCGAGTTGTCCCCGAATCGTGCCGATACTCTCGCCCGGACCATAGCTATAGAGATACTCATAGGGGGAAGAATTCTTGGGGATCAATTCCCGATGATCCTGAGAAAAATATTCCGGATAGGTCTCATAGCCCCAGGTCGTACTACCCTGGTCGGCGTCAAGTTCTCCCATAATAATCTTTAAAAGGGTCGATTTCCCAATCCCGTTGGGGCCGATAACGGCCAGGCGTTCACCTTTATTAAGGGTAAAAGAGACTTCGTGGAGAACCTTTTTACTGCCGTAAGCTTTACTTAGTGAGTCAACTTCAAGTACGGTCTTGCCGGAGGGACGGCAGATGGGGAAAGAGATTCGTGGGTGAGCTCTGGAAGAGTAGAGCGGTTGAACCAGATCTTTCTCCATGCGGGTGATCTGTTTCATTTTGCTTTGGGCTTGTCGAGCTTTACTGGCTTTACCTTTAAAGCGGTTAACAAAGGTCTGGAGCTCACCCATTCTCTTTTCCGCCTTGTCCGACTCCTGGCGACGTTGGAGATCTTCCAGCTCGCGGGATTTCAGATAGTAGTCGTAGTTTCCGGGATAGATCTTGATGGTCTGGTAGTCGATATCGGCGATATGGCTTGAAACCCGGTTGATAAAATCACGGTCATGGGAGACGACAATTACAGTACCTTTATATTCGACCAGATAATCTTCGAGCCAGCGTACCGACATAATATCAAGATGGTTGGTAGGCTCATCTAAAAGTAATACTTCAGGCTGGCTGAAAAGGCACTGGGCCAACAGAACCCGAAGTTTATAGCCTCCGGAGAGCACCTGCATCGGTTGGGAATGGTAGATTGTTGCGATCCCCAAACCTTCAAGCATCTGTGCGATTTGACTTTCAGCCTGGTAGCCGTCATAATGGTGGATGATCTCTTCGAGTTCAATAATACGTTCGGCGCAAGGCTCAGGTTCCGCGAGAATTCTCTCTTTTTCAGCAAAGGCTTGAAAGAGATCCGCTTGTCCCTGCATAACGACATCTGTTAAGAGATCATTTTCAAAGGCGAAGTGATCCTGGTTTAAGGTGCCGACCCGCATTTTTGCCGGGAGGCTGACCAAGCCTTTATCGGCACTCTCCTGGCCGCAGAGAATTCTTAAAAAAGTTGATTTGCCGGCACCATTAGGGCCAACAATACCGTAGCGATTACCGGGATCAAACTGCAGGTTGACATCGGTAAACAGGGTCTGGCCGCCATAGCTCTTGCTGAGGTTGGTTACAGTTATCATGATCTCTTACTGTATCTTAAAGTGAAGGGTAACTGCGCTATCAAGAAAAACACGAAACCGACGAAAAACTATAATTCGTCGGTTTCGTGTTTTGAGGTCTAAAGGTTTTTTTAAAACTTATGAAAGCAGTTTAACAAATTCAGATAAACGACTGATACCTTTTACTATATTATCCATTGATGTAGCGTATGAGAGGCGTATGTAGCCGGGAGAACCAAAAGCCTCGCCGGGAACGGCGGCGATCTTGGCCTCATCTAAAAGCAGCTCGCATAAAGTTAGTGATGAGTCTATTTTCTGCCCGTTACAGGCTTTCCCCAACAAACCTTTAACACTGGGAAATGCGTAAAAGGCCCCTTCAGGGTTAAAGCAGGTGATGCCGGGGATCTCATTTAAAGCCTTGACTATAAAAGCCCGACGTTCGGCAAAATCGACCAGCACATTGCAGACATAATCCTGGGGGCCGTTGTAGGCCTCAATCGCCGCCATCTGTGAAATAGAGGTCGGGTTAGACGTGCTCTGACTCTGGATTTTGGTCATCGCAGCGATCAAAGGGGCCGGCCCTGCAGTAAAACCGATGCGCCAACCAGTCATCGAATATGATTTTGAGACTCCGTTAAGAATAATGCAGCGCTCCTTGACTTCGGGACTGATCTCAGCCGGACTGTGCTGAACAAAACCATCATATATAATATGTTCATAGATCTCATCACTGATCAGCAGGATATCATTCTTAACAACCACTTCGGCTAAAGCTTTAAGTTCCGCAAGAGAGTAGGCTGCACCCGTCGGATTGGAGGGTGAATTAACAATTACGGCCCGGGTCTTATTTGTGATCGCGGCCTGAAGGCGTTCCGGAGAGAGTTTGAAACCTTCAGCTTCGCTGGTTTCAAGAACTACCGGCACGCCACCGGCCAGAGAGACCATCGGCGGATAGGAGACCCAGTATGGAGCCGGAATGATAACTTCGTCACCCGGATCAAGCAGAGCCTGGGCGAGGTTATAAAAAGAGTGCTTGCCACCACAAGAGACCACAATTTCGCTCTCTTCATAATCAAGATTGTTCTCGCGCTTTAATTTGGCAGCAATCGCCTGTCGCAGCGGTGGAATCCCAGGAACTGCGGTATAGTTGGTAAAGCCGTCTTGAATAGCCTTTATTCCGGCATCTTTAATATTCTCCGGCGTATCAAAGTCGGGCTCGCCGGCTCCAAAATTGACAACATCAACGCCTTTAGCTTGTAAAGCCTTGGCTTTGGCGGTAATCGCCAGGGTCGGGGATGGTTTAATCTGTTGCACGCGGGACGATAGGGTAAGCATGTTTTTCTCCGGCAATTTCAGTTTCAGGTTTTGATCATGTGAAATTCATCAAAATCGATTTGTTAATTATCATAGCTCAAGATGTACTGCAATACTTAAAAACGAGGGATGATCAACTTATCTAACCACAACTTAACAATAAAAAGAATCAGAATGGTTTCAGTTTGACTAAACTTAATAGATAGAATATTCTGCATTCAACCGGCGCATAAATGATTTACTTGATTAAGGAGTTTAAGTTGATTATTACAAATATGACAATGCCTGAATTTACGGCCGGGCTTGAGAAGAGCCGGACGATTTTTCTGCCTTTTGGTTCGACTGAAGAGCACGGCGAGCATCTGCCGCTTGATACTGACACGATGCAGGTTTATGCTACGGTCACGGCGGCGGCAGCTCTTTATCCAGCTTTTGTTGCACCCCAAGTACATTACGGGATTTGCCGCAGCACATCTGAGCATCCAGGGACGGTGGGGATCTTACCTGATACGTTCCGAGCTCTGGTTCGTGATCTGGTTAAAGGGTACTATAAGCAGGGTCTGCGGAATTTTATATTGATCTCCGGTCATGCCGGGAAAACCCATATCGGAGCTTTAGTTGAGGTCGGAGAGGAGATGCTGGCAGCTTTTCCCGACATTCGTCTGGCAGTAATCAATGAATATGACTTTTGCTGTCGCGCCGGCTCTGAAATTATTGAGGTTGAGGGCGATTCACATGCCGGCGAGGTTGAAACAGCCCGAATTCAATATCTTTTTCCTGAATTGGTGAAAGGTACGTCGGCCCGTGAGTTTCCTGACTTTCCTGAATATACGCTGGTTCGCAATAAACAGGCCTATTGGCTCGGCGGGGTTTGGGGAGACCCGGCTTATGCCAGTAAAGGGAAGGGTGAAAAGCTCTGCCGACTGACAGCTGAGGCTCTGGCTGACTTTATCAAGGAGTTTGAAACTTTTGTTGAGAGATGATTTAGGATTAGAGAGAAACATGCAACTTATTGATTCACATTGTCACTTGAATTTAAGTGCCTTTAACAACGATGTCGATGCTGTGGTCCAGAGGGCTCTGGAGACCGGGATTGAGAAGATGATAGTTATCGGAACCAATTTGGCTGATTCGATAAAAGCTATTGAACTGGCTCATAAATATCCCAGTATTTATGCAACAATCGGCATTCATCCACATGACAGTAAAAATGCGGATGAGATTGGATATGAGCGTTTTAAAGCGTTATCTGGCGACCCCAAAGTCGTGGCGTATGGGGAGATTGGCCTCGATTTTTACCGTGATCATTCTCCCAAGTCGGTTCAGCGGCGCGAATTTGCCCGACAACTGAATTTAGCCGGGGAGTTGGGTTTGCCGGTGGTGATCCATGATCGAGATGCCCATCAGGAGGTATATGATATAATCTGTTCTGAAGAGGGATACCGGCATGGCGGCGTTATTCATTGCTTTTCAGCGGATTATAACTGGGCCAGGCGTTTCGTTAATTTAGGGTTTGTTATCTCTCTACCGGGAACCATCACTTTCCCTAAAAGTCATATGCAAAAAGAGGTTGCTGAAAAATTGAACCTTGATGATCTCCTGGTTGAAACTGATGCCCCTTTTTTGACTCCGATACCATATCGGGGTAAGCGTAATGAGCCAGCCTATGTCGGCTTTGTTGCTGAGGCGATCGCCAAAATTCGTAAACTCGACCCCAATGAAGTTGCAGCGGCGACTAGTGCGAATAGCAAAAGGGTCTTCAATCTCTAAATCGGATAAAATATTATGATTAAAAATTTTTGCAGATCAATTTTTTGCTCTTTTTTATGGGTTTTCGGACTGAGTCTTTTGATCATGGTTTCAGCTGTCGTGGTTGAAGCAGTCGAGAAAAAGAGTGGTCCTGTTGTTGAAACAGCGCCGGCAGCAAAAATAGGAAAAATTGACAGCGAAAGCATTTTGGCAAAGATCAGGCATCAATACCGCAAAGAAGAGGCTTATAATGGTCGTTTTACTCAGAAAACAACCTACACAGACAGTAACGAGACCACTTTAAGTATGGGCCTGATATGGATTCAGGGGCCGGACAAGATGCGCTGGGAATACCAGATACCGGAAAAGCAGATTTTAATCTCGGATGGTAAAACCCTCTGGTACTATACCCCGGACTTGAACCAGGTTATGACCGGCTCGGTAAAAGATATAAAGGAAGCTCGAATCATTATTAACCTGCTTTCTGAACTCAAAGCTCAACCCGAGAAATTTGTTCTTGTTATTAAAGAGAAGAACGAAAGAGTTGAGGTTGAGCTCTCTCCTTTGACGGGAGATAAGGCGCCCCCTTTCCAGAGCTTGAAGATGATTTTTTCAGACTCATCACTGACTCTCACCGAAACCCGGATGGTTGACCTGTTTGCGAATGAGATTGTGATCACGTATAAGTGGCAAAGCGGTCCTGATAAGGCTTTGCCGCTCTCTCATTTCACATTTGTTCCGCCTGCAGGTTGTGACATTATGCCGTTAGGGCAATAGTCTTTTGCTTGTTTGCTGATGACAGGTTGACTTTTGCCTGTACAGTTGTTTAATTTACAATTTAAACATACAGTTCATGAACGCAATTTTGCAGATTGTTTTTTTAACTGGTAAGCTCCATAACTGATAATTGAAGGAGAAAAGATGCCCTGGGAATATAATGGCGACGAAAATGACGGCAAAAAACAACCGGCCGACATTGAGGACATCATAAAAAAGGTCTTTAATCGGGCTGAAAAGGGGGTTTCCGGCGGGTTACCGGGTGGCCCTTTTGTACTGATTGCGATTCTTCTGGTGGGTTGGCTGGCGACTGGTTTCTATATTGTCGGTCCGGATGAACTTGGGGTGGTCAAGCGTTTTGGTGAAGCCGTATATACGACTAAATCCGGGCCGCACTGGCATCTGCCCAAACCTATAGAGACGGTTTTAAAGCCTAAAGTTACTCAGGTAAAACGCTTGGAGATAGGTTTTCGGACAATCTCTTCCGGCCCTCCGGCTCGTTACCAGATGGTCCCGCGTGAATCGATGATGTTGACTGGTGATGAAAATATTGTCAACGCCCAGTTTATTGTTCAGTATCGTATCAGTGATCCGATTGCTTACCTCTTTAATATCAACAACCAGACTGAAACCGTAAGGGTTGCGACCGAAGCCGCAATGCGTGAGGTGATCGGTAAAAATGACATCGATATTGTGCTGACTACCGGTAAAAACAAGGTTCAAAAGGATTGTGAGAAACGCCTGCAGGAGGTTCTTGATAGCTATAAAGCCGGTGTCGATATTGTTGCCGTCCAACTCCAGGATGTGCATCCTCCCAAAGAGGTAATTCAGTCATTTCAAGATGTTGCCAGTGCTAAAGAGAATAAAATCCGCTTGATTAATGAGGCTCAAGGCTACAGCAATGATATTCTGCCTAAAGCCAAGGGTAAAGCTGAAGAGATGACCAATCAGGCCTTGGCCTACAAAGCAGAACTCGTCAACCAGGCGGCCGGTGAAGCGGATCGTTTTCTGGCTAACTTGACAGCCTACAAGGTGGCTCCACAAATCACCCGCAAGCGCATGCAACTGGAGATGATGGAAGGTGTTTTAGGCGGTATTGACAAAGTCATTATCGATCCCAAGGTAAGCCGTTCTTTGTTACCATTGCTGCCGCTCGAAGCCCGTCCGAACCTTAACCGTAGTATAATAGAGTCGGCCCAGACCGGGTCACAATCTCAGGTCGGGAGGGTTGGGCGATGAAAATTGCAAAGTTAGGATTAATTGTTTTGGTGATTGCCGTAGTTTTTGTCTACAACGGGCTTTTTGTCGTTGATCAGACCCAGCAGGCGATGATTCTCCAGCTCGGTAAACCGGTAAAGGTAGTCAAGGATCCGGGGCTTAACTTCAAAATTCCTTTCCTCCAGCAGGTGAGCTATTTTGATCGCCGTCTGTTGCACTACGATGCGGCTCCGGCCGAGATTATCACCAGTGATAAGAAAAATCTGGTTATCGACAACTACTCGAAATGGAGAATTGTCGATCCTCTTAAATTCTATCAATCAGTGCGTACCGAATCTGGAGCTCAGTCACGACTCGATGATATTATCTATTCACAGCTTAGGGTTGAACTGGGACGAGAGACGCTTATTGATATTGTCTCCAAGGTACGAGAAGAGATCATGCATAAGGTAACCGTTCAGAGTAACGATGCGGCGGCAGCCTACGGCATTGAGGTCCTCGATGTTCGGATCAAAGCCGCTGACCTGCCGCGCGAGAACGAAAAACATGTTTTTACCCGGATGCAGGCTGAACGACAGCGCCAGGCTAAACGTTATCGCTCAGAAGGTGAAGAGGAGGCCATTAAGACCCGTTCTCATGCCGACAAGGAACGTACCATTATCATCTCTGAAGCCTATAAAAAGTCAGAGCAGATAAAAGGTGAAGGGGAGCAGGCGGCAATTAAAATTTATGCCGATGCTTATGGTCAGGATCCCGATTTTTACGATTTCTACCGCTCCTTACAAGCCTATAGCAAATCTTTAGGGGATCGCGCCACTGTCGTCATGGATCGTGATGGTGATTTCCTGCGCCACTTCAAATAATTAAAGGCCATCTTGAAATACCGTGCAGACATATAATAATTTTCGTGAATTTCGCTTTCCACCTCAAAGTCAGGTGGTGGCGATCGGCAACTTTGACGGTGTCCATCTTGGACACCGTTCTCTTTTTGCTCTGGCCCTTAACCGAGCCCGGGCTCTCGGTATTCAGGCGGCGGCTTTAACCTTTCGCCCGCACCCTTTAAAGCTTCTCTTTCCCAATCGCCGAATTTTTTTAATCACCTCTTATGAGCGGAAAGCCGACCTGATTGCTGCATCCGGCATCGACAATCTGGTAATGGCTCCTTTTGACCATCAGTTTGCTGATCTTACAGCCAAAGAGTTTGTTGAAAATGTTCTGCTGCACCATTTAGGTGCTGCCGTGGTTGTGGTTGGTGACAACTACACCTTTGGCCGTAATCGAGAGGGTTCTCTTGTAAAGCTGCAGGAATTCGGTCAGATATATGGTTTTGAAGTTTTGGTGGCGCCCCCCTGCCGGCTTGACGGAGAGTTGATCAGCAGTACCAAGATCAGAGAAGCGATCATGCAGGGCAAGATTGAACGAGCCTCCCGTTTTTTAGGCCGCCCTTGTGCTATTGTCGGTAGAGTTGTGCGAGGCAAGGGGCGCGGACGGGGGATCGGTTTTCCGACTGCCAATCTGGTCTCGGAGGTTGAGCTCTACCCTTGTGAAGGAGTCTATGCCGTCTGGGTTGAACATCTTGGCAAACACTATATGGGGGTCGTCAATATCGGTTACAATCCAACATTTGCGGATACCGGCCTGACAGTTGAAGCTCATATTCTTGATTTTAACCAGGATCTCTATGGGCAGGATCTGAAAATTACATTTGTTAAACATTTACGTAAAGAAAAAACCTGTTCCGGAATTGAGGAGTTGCAGCAATTGATTGCTGCGGATATAGAGGTCGCTAGACAAATTCTGCACAACTTTAAGACCGGGTCTGAAGTTAGTAACGGCTCTCTTTTCCCCTTGCAAAGTGAGCTTTCTTGTGGTAACTAGGCCGCGTTCAAATATACACGTTTTCTTATTTTGACTTGAAGCTTTAAAAAGGTTTAAGGATTTAAGTCAAAAGGCAGAAACCATGGTGCCGGGTGGTCCGGTTGGTATATGTCATCGAGAGAGCGGAAGTTAAACCAACATCTTTTATGTAAGGAGAAACAGAATGGCAATGGTAACAATGCGACAATTGCTGGAGTCCGGGGTTCATTTCGGGCATCAGACTAAACGCTGGAACCCAAAAATGAAAAAATATATTTTTGGGGCTCGTAACGGAATCTATATTATTGATCTCCAGCAAACCATCAAACTCTATCGGACAGCCTATAAAACTATAGTAGATACAGTTGCCGAAGGTGGCGATGTTCTTTTTGTCGGAACTAAAAAACAGGCTCAGGAGAGCATTAAAGAAGCAGCCGAAAATAGTGGCATGTACTGGGTCAATAATCGTTGGCTTGGCGGCATGATGACAAATTTTGATACGATCAAAAAAAGTATCAACCGGTTGCGTAAACTTGAGACCATGAAAGAAGACGGAACCTACGAGTTGTTGCCTAAAAAAGAGGTTCTGAAGCTGGAGAAGAAGAGAGAAAAACTTGAAAAGAACCTTGGCGGGGTCAAGAACATGAAGAAAGCCCCAGCCTGTATCTTTGTTATCGATACCAAACGTGAGACAATTGCCGTGGCCGAAGCCAATAAGCTGGGCATCCCGGTAGTCGCTATTGTTGACACCAACTGTGATCCCGACGCAATCGACTATGTGGTTCCAGGTAATGATGACGCCATCCGTGCGATCAAGCTCTTTTGCACGAGTATTTCCGAAGCTTGTATAGAGGGTCGAGCCTTACGTGATGAGCGGCTTATGGCGCGTGAAGAAGAGGTCGAAGTAGTGGTCGATGACGGCAAAATGCCAATCGTAGAGAGAGTCGGTGAAGCTGAAGACGCTGCACCGGCGGAAGAAGTCAAAGCTTAATTTTTTTGTATTATTTCTTACCGAAAAGAACGCAGATAAAATAAACTTTCCTTTGTGTTCTTTTCGGTAATTATAAAATTTGATAAAACCTGATCAATGGAGAACATATAATGGCTCAGATTTCAGCGGCAATGGTCAAGGAGCTTCGCGAGAAGACCGGCGCCGGAATTATGGATTGCAAGGGCGCTTTAAAAGAGAAAGATGGAAACCTCGAAGAGGCCCTGGTTTATTTACGCGAAAAAGGGCTGGCTTCAGCCTCTAAAAAAGGTGGCCGCATTACCTCGGAAGGGGTGGTTGCATCATATATTCATGCCGGCGGAAAAATCGGGGTAATGGTTGAAGTTAATTGTGAGACTGACTTTGTTGCCAGAACCGATGCTTTTGTTGATTTTGTCAAAGATATCGCTATGCATATTGCTGCCGCGGCACCGATTGCCTTGACACGCGAAGATGTTCCTGCCGATGTCATTGAGAGTGAACGCAGTATTTTTCGCACTCAGGCCTTAGATAGCGGAAAGCCGGAAAAAATTATCGACAAGATTATCGATGGCAAGATCGAAAAATATTTCAAAGAAAATTGCTTGATGGAACAGGCTTTTGTTAAAGATACTGATCTGTCAATCGAAGAATGTATAAAAGAGATGATTGCCAAGACCGGAGAGAATATAAGTATTCGGCGCTATACGAGATTTGTGATGGGTGAAGGTCTTGAAAAAAGAAGTTGTGACTTGGCCCAGGAAGTGGCCGACCAGCTTAAGTAGTGTCAACCTGTATCGAGAACGTCTCATTGCCTGACTTGCCTTCTGAAACGACTGTGGCGCCGGAGTTGGCTTTTAAAAGGGTCCTGCTTAAGCTTTCCGGCGAAGCCCTAATGGGAGCTGGTGAGTATGGCATAGAGCCATCAGCGATTTCAGGTTTTGCTAAAGAGATTGTTGAGATTCATAACCTCGGTCTCCAGACTGCAATAGTCATTGGCGGCGGTAATATATTTCGTGGCATAACTGCATCCGCCAAAGGTATGGATCGTTCGACTGCTGACTACATGGGAATGCTGGCCACGGTTATCAACGGTCTGGCTTTACAGGATGCAATTGAGCGTCTTGGCGTGCAGGTCAGGGTGATGACGGCGATCTCGATGCATGAGGTCGCAGAGCCTTACATCAGGCGTCGAGCTGTGCGCCATCTTGAGCAAGGACGGATTGTCATTTTCGTAGCTGGAACCGGTAACCCTTTCTTCTCAACTGATACGGCTGCAGCCTTAAGGGCGATGGAGATCCAGGCTGATATAATACTTAAGGCGACCAAGGTTGACGGTATCTATGACAGTGATCCGGTTATTAACCCTAAGGCCAGACGTTTTGATCAGCTCAGTTACCTAGATGTCCTGCAAAGAGGCCTTAAGGTTATGGATGCGGCGGCAATTTCAGTCTGTATGGATAACAATCTACCCATACTCGTTTTCAACCTGACCGAACAGGGCAATATCAAACGCGCAGTCTGCGGTGATGAAATCGGGACCCGTGTAGGCAATTAATTTTATTTGCGGCACCGTCAGAAGAGGAGTTAATAATGAGCCTGGAGATGGTTACTGAAGTTACTGGCGAATGTAAAGACGGAATGCAGAAAGCTATAGAAGCGTTAAGGCGCGAGCTGGGTCGGGTTCGGACCGGTAGAGCCTCTCTCTCTCTGCTTGACGGAATAAAAATTGACTATTTTGGTACCCCGACCCCTTTAAATCAGGTTGCTTCACTGGCCATTCCCGAAAGCCGTATGATTTCTATACAGCCTTGGGATAACTCTGTCATTCCTCTTATAGAGAAAGCCATCAATAAATCGGACTTGGGTATCAACCCAAGCAACGATGGCAAACAGATTCGCCTGGCAATCCCCAGACCGACCGAAGAGCGCCGTAAGGAGCTTGTTAAGGTTGTAAAAAAAATTGGTGAAAGCAGCAAGATCTCATTGCGTTCAAATCGTCGTGATGGTATCGAGATGCTCAAATCTTTGGAAAAAGATAAGGATATTACTGAAGACGAGAATAAAAAAGGTCAGGTTGAAATTCAAAAACTGACCGATAAATTTGTCAAGCAAGTTGATGATGTGATAATTGAAAAAGAGAAAGAAGTGATGTCTATTTAGGTTGTTTGGTTTGTAGTTTGAAGTAATGGTTTAAGTTTATTTTAACGGTCGTTTTTAAGACGACCAAATAAAACCCGAACTTTAAGCAATATTTATACAAATCTACTTAAAGTTCGGAACTTTAAAATGGAGGAAAGAATGTACGTAATTACTGATGAATGTGTTGCTTGTGGTACATGTGCCGAAGAGTGTCCTGAAGATGCAATCAGCGAATCTGGTGATGTCTTCGTAATCGACCAGGAAAAATGTGTTGAGTGCGGTGCCTGTGTTGAAGTGTGCCCAACTGATGCTATCGAAGAGAAGTAATAGTTTTTCTTCAGCAAAATAAAAAAGGGCTGTCATTTTGGCAGCCCTTTTTTTATGTCTTCTGCAGTATGATATATGAGTACAACATTTAAGTTGACTTTTCCTTACGGTAAACGTAAATATCGTCACCGTTTTAAGGGTGAAATAAAATGTATATTTTAAGGTGAAAGATGTTTGGTCTAGGGTTTACGGAAATAATTGTTATTCTGGTTGTTGCTCTGCTTGTTGTCGGGCCCAAGAAATTACCGGAGCTGGCTAAAACTTTGGGACGCGGCCTGGCTGAATTCCGAAAAACAGCGGATGATTTTAAAGCGAGTGTCTATCAAGATGATGAGACCGCAGCAAATGTCCGGCATAAAAGTGAAGAGCAGCGTCAAATCAGCAAGATTCAATATGCAGAAGATCCTCCGGCTCCTGCAAACAGCGAACCCACAAAAAAACAAGAAACCGAAACCAAACTTGCCGAGACAAGTGGTGAGAGTGAGAGTAAAGAAAAAGAATCTGGATCATGAGTTTGAGTGAAACTGAAAACCCTGAGAAGCAGGCTTCTGAAAAAGATGATTGTGAGATGCTTCTCACCGATCACCTTGAGGAACTTCGAAAGCGCCTGATTTTTGCATTTATTGCAATTGCAATCTTTACGGTTGCTGCCTATCTCTTTTCCGAAGAGCTTTTCCGTTTGCTCATGGCTCCACTGCTGGATGTTATGCCATCTGAAAATGGCTTAATCTTTACCAGCCTGACCGAAACATTTTTTACTTATCTCAAAATTTCACTTTTGGCCGGTTTTTTCGCTGCATCTCCGGTTGTCATCTACCAAATTTGGAGATTCTCGGCTCCGGGTCTCTACGCCAAAGAAAAACGCTATGTTTTTCCCTTTGTTTTCTTTGCCAGTATATTCTTTGTTGGCGGGGCGATGTTTGGCTATTTTGTCGTTTTCCCTTTTGGTTTTAAATTTTTTATGGGTTTTGCCACTGACTTCATCACGCCAATGCCGACCGTAAAAGAGTACTTCTCTTTTTCCGTGCGTCTGCTGTTTGCCTTCGGGGTTGTCTTCGAACTCCCGGTAGTAACCGCTTTTCTGGCTTTGATCGGTTTGGTCAAGGCTAAGACTCTGGCTGCAAAACGTAAATTTGCAGTTCTCGGATCATTTGTAGTGGCGGCGGTTTTAACACCGCCTGATGTTGTCAGTCAGATGATGATGGCCGGGCCCATTATATTACTCTACGAGTTGAGCATTATTGTTGCCCGCATCTGTGGCCGCAAAAAAGCGGAGAGGGTTGAGGAAGATTGATTCTACCTCATCTTTAGGATATGGATACTCTCCAACTTTATGATGGACTCCCCAAGACCCGTCAACTACGTCAGGTGCTGACAGCCTTAAGCAATGGTGAACTGGCAATAATCCCGACTGATACAAACTATGCCGCGGTCTGTTCATTAAGTAGTAAAAAAGGTATCAATAACCTGTACGCACTGCAAACCGGCCGTCATGAAAAAAAGATTACAATTTTGTGTGCTGATTTAAAAGATATCAGTCTCTACGCTAATGTCAGCAACCCCGCATACCGTTTGATGAAGAACTTACTTCCCGGACCTTATACCTTTATCCTTTCAGCCTCCCGCCTGGTTCCTAAAATGGTGCTTACCAAACGCCGTACCGTTGGGGTTCGGATTCCAAATCATCCAGCTTGCCTGACGCTTACGGCCGATCTCGGCACGGCTTTGCTGGCTGTCAGTGTTAAGGATTTTTTAAATCCTGGAAAAGACTCAGTTTTCTCTCTGGAAAATGCCTTTCAAAATAAAGTAGGCTATCTTTTCGATGCCGGCAGTGTCGATTCAGAATCATCAACAATTATAGATCTAACAGAAATTGTGTATGAAGTTGTTCGTCAAGGTAAAGGAAAAATCTGAAATAGACGTGAAAAGGTTGACGAATGCCGGGATGATTTGTTAAGAAGGTTTTATCTCTTCAATATTTAACAAGGATATATCGATTATGAGCAAACTTATTAAAGTATTGGTGGTTCTTGTTCTCTTTTTTGGCGGTGCCGCTCTGATTGCGGCAAGTTATTATTTTGCCCCTGTGATAGAAGCCAACCAGCGTGGCGTTGTGATGACTGGTGATGCAGACCAGGGAGAAAACTTAACCGTCCTGGCTCCTGGAAAACACTATTGGTTTATTTCTGGATATAACCCGATTACTACGACTTTAGCCTGTATTGAGATAAGTGAAAAAGAGCTTTCTTTAACGGGTTCTGCTAATGGTGAAAATTCCGGGCTATTATTGGCAAGCAAAGATGGCGATGAGATTAAGGCTGATTTTAAGGCCTGGTATAGAGTGATTCCGGCTCAAGCTGGATTGCGCTTGGCAGCCTTAGGTGATGGAGATGTTGAAAAAATAGTCACTGATATCGTTAAGGCAACGGCTCGGGAGAAGGCCGCATATCACGATGCCGGAACCTTGTATGATGGCAAAGTACAGGCCGAATATGTGGAATCAATTAAGAAAGATGTCAACCAACAGTTAGCAGCTCGTGGACTGGAGTTGACCGTTTTTAAATGTAACAAGCTCCATTTTTCAGAGGCATTGCTGAAAAAATTTGAAGAGATCAAGAAAGCGGAAGCGACCATCGAAGTCAACAAAGTCAAGGTAAAAGCTGCGGCGGTAGCAGCTCAGGAGACAGAAGAAGCTGCCAAAGGCAGGAAGCGAGCCGCCTTGCAGGAGGCCCAAGCCCGCAAAGAGAGCGTAATCATGGCTTCTGAAGCCCAAGTAATTGCGGCAAAAAATTGGGTGTTGGCGGAAAAGATTAAAGCTGAAGTGATGTTGGTACGAAGCCAGGCAAAAGCTGAAGCGATGCAGGTTGAAGCTGCGGCAAAAGTCTTTGCCGGACAGGAAGGTGAACGTTTCCTGCGTTATCGAATTGCTGATTCATTGGCTGAAGCCTGGTCTCAGCGTAACAATATTAATGCAACATCTGACGGCATGGGTCTGGACGGTCTGGCTGCAGGTATCACATCACTCTCCTCTCCGCAGAGTGATACCTTATCAAGCCAAGAGTAAATCGACAGCAATTGAAAATGGTAATAACGGGGTGTGGATTGATGAATCTGCCCCCCGTTATTTTTTTGAGCTCCCATTTCCTCCCAAATCTGCTAGAATCTGATCCAGACTCTCTTCATCTTCCATATCAAGCTCCAGTTCAATCATATCTTTATCTGTGGTGTCGGATGGAAGACTGAGGCTTATATCATCATCAAGATCATTAGCTGAGAATTCGAATGGTATATCATTTTCCATCTGACCAAGAGCCGCCGCCGGTGAATCATCTTTATTCTCATCTTCAAACAGGACAAATTCACCTTCTTTATTCTTCTCTCCATTCTGGATATCTTCAGTCCTGTTGCTATCATCAATAAAAGAAGGGGTCAGTTCCAAACCCTCCTCACTGCCGGACTCCAGCTCAATCTTCAGCAAGTTTTCCAGATCTCCTTTATCATCCTGCCGTGGTTGCAGATTATCCATGTCGCCAAGCGCTCCAAGCTCTGAACTGGGTTCAGAGGAGATGTTTTCAGACAACTCCTGGGGACGTCGTTCTATCGGGTCCGGCGTCGTCGAAGGCGGGACATCTGGCATCGACCCTGTAACCAGCGGAGAAAAATCGGCTTCGGGAGGAGACGAAACCGAAGTATCCGGGGCAGTTTCAACAACCTCTTCGGCTTTATCTATTATTGGCTCACCGGCATCTAAATGATCATCTTTTAATCCGGCGAACAGGGTTGGTTCGTTCATTTTCAGGTTGAGAGCTTTGCGACTGTCATCGAGAAGTTCGTCACATTTTTTGCACTTTCTCAAATAGTCAAAACTGGTATAGCCACACTTAGGACACTTCACAAGAACCTCCCGATTCGGTCTCGAAACACAAAAAAATTAAGCATATATGGTAAAGTAAAAACTTTATACCGGAAAGAACCCCAAGAATATGTCATTGCCGACATTCAACAAAGAAAGTGGAGTTCTTTTCAATGCCTTTACAGGTTACCCTTTATAAATTGCACCAAGGTAAGGGCGGAGACGACAGCGGTTTCAAGGCGCATAATGCGCTTGCCCAAACTGGATATCATATAGTTGCGTGAGCGCAGAAAATCTATCTCATTTTCGCTGAAACCACCTTCGGGTCCCAAAAGCAGTCTCACTGCGGCATCCTTATTCAACCTCCACTTTTTGACCGGCAGGGCGCCAGGAGCCCGAGGGTGGAAAACGATCTTGTCAGTAGCTGGAGTGTTATCTTTATAAACTTTTTCCAAATCTGTAAAATCTATTGGCTTGTCAATTTTGAGCAGGTGTGGATTGCCGGATTGTTTGAGGCTGGCAACAGCAATGCGTTGCCAATGTCGGCATTTTCTGTCGATCTTTTCCATAGAGCTGATACTTACGATTGTTCTGGAAGTCAATAAAGGTGTAAGCTTTGTAACACCAAGTTCAACTGCTTTCTGGACAATGCCATCCAGCTTACCACTTTTTGGCAAAGCAACCATAAGTTCTAAAGGTAGAGGCTTGGGATAAGTCTCCTCATCTGTGATTTCCGCCTGCAGCATATTTTTCAGGTTGTTAATCACCGTAATTTTGCCTTGATAGCCTTTTCCCCGGCCATCAAGGAAATCGACATGGTCACCGATTCGCTTTCGCAATACTTTTATCTGATGCCGAAACTCATCTCCTTCAAAAAAAGCTGTAAGACCATCTATAGATTCTGTATAAGCGAACTTAGACATTTTATTATTATGATTATTAAGCTATTTTTGTACCAGGGTAACTTTTTAGGTTGTCGATTCCAGAAAAAAATTTTCGACCAATCCACAGATTGACACTATAAATTAAAAAAAGACTAGCAATAAGCTACTTGATTCGGGCAAAAAGGTCAAATTCATGACAGTTTTGAATCTCAGCATCTACAATTGTGCCTGGTTCAGCGTCACCTTCAGTAATATAGGTTACGCCATCAATTTCCGGTGCTTGAAAAGTGGTTCTTCCCTGGAGAAGGAGATCACTTTCCTGACTGAGTCCTTCAATCAAGACTTTTCTTGTACGACCAACCTCTGCCCACAAACGTCTCTCGGTAATACCCTGCTGGGTATCCAGTATAGCCTTTAGACGTTCCTCTTTCAAGGATTCAGGAACCTGTTGTGGAAATTTTGCAGCCCGGCTTCCTTCCTCCGGCCAATAAGAAAAAGCTCCTAAGTAGTCAAAAAAACCTTCTGCAACAAAATCAAGCAGTTCTCTGAAATTTTTCTCGCTCTCTCCGGGGAACCCAACAATAACTGTACTGCGCAAGAAAAGGTCGGGAATTTGTGTCTTTATCGATTCAAATATCCGACGAATATGTTCGCCGCGATCATGCCGGGCCATGGACTTTAAAATGGGGTCGCTGATGTGCTGGATTGGTATATCGATATAGTTGCAAATTATGCTCTCTCTAGCCATCATCTCGATCAGCTCAGGGGTTATTCGATGAGGATAGGCGTACAGCAGTCTTAAACGGCCAAGTCCGGGTATACTAATTAAGGCGTTGAGCAAATCAGTAAGTTGGGGTTTTTCGGCAAGATCGCTACCGTAAGCGGTGATATCCTGGGCTACAAGGTTAACCTCCTGCACTCCAGCGGCAACCATCTGTCGGGCCTGTAAAATAAGGGTTTCAAGTGGTACGCTCTGTTGTGGCCCTTTGATGGTCGGAATCATGCAGTATGAGCAGCGGTTATCGCAGCCTTCGGCGATTTTAAGATAACTATAGGCCAGGGGGGAGGTGATGTGTTGCGGAACAGAGTGGAGCTCGCTGTAGTGGGGGAGACTTATTTCACAAACTGTTTTGTCTGAGTTATGACGTTCTGAAAAATTCTTTATCGCGGCTGGTATCTTATGAAAGTCCGACGTTCCGAAAAGCAAGTCAATCTCAGGAATTTCCCGAGAAAGTGATGCCCCATATCTCTGCGGCAGGCATCCTGCAACTACCAGAAGACGGCAAGCACCATCTTCCTTAAAAGCAGCCATCTGCAAGATAGTGTTGACGGCCTCCTCAACCGCCGGCTGGATAAAGGCACAGGTATTAACTATTATTATCTCGGCATCATCAGGTTCGGCGAGGAGCTGGAAACCTGCTTTAAGAAGAAGGTAGATGAGTTTTTCAGCATCCACTTCATTTTTAGGACAACCCAGATTGATAACAGCGGTTTTCAGCATAAAGTAGACCTTCAGCTACGAATCCGGGATTCGCAGCCGAAGTTTATTGATTGGGTCTGCTTACTAGACTTTAACGATATCAATCCAGTTATTGATATCAGCTTGTGTACCATATTGAATTCCGGTTATTTCATCAAAAAGTTTTTGTGAAAGTTCTCCAACGTTGCCGTTGTTGATAGTTGAATCTTTATCCTTGTAATGGATGGAGCCCACCGGTGAAATGACGGCCGCAGTTCCCGTACCGAACATCTCCTCTAAACGGCCGTCACTGCCGGACTGCATGACTTCATCAATGCTGATCTGTTTTTCAACAATCGGAATATTCCAGTCTTTAAGAATCTTAATGGTTGAATCCCGAGTCATCCCGGGCAGAATGCTGCCATTTAATGGGGGGGTAATGACCTCGCCATCAATCTTTACCATGATATTCATGGTCCCGACTTCCTCCAGCCATTTTAATTCGTGGGCATCAAGCCAGAGAACTTGAGTGAAACCCTTTTTCTGGGCTTTTACGGCTGCCAGCAGACTGGCGGCATAGTTGCCAGGGGTTTTAATCTCACCGATGCCGCCGCGAACGGCCCGCACATACTCATCTTCAACCATAATTTTTACCGGGTTAAAACCTTCAGCATAATAGGCTCCAACCGGGGAAAGTATTATCATTAATTTATAGGTGTGCGAAGGACGGACACCAAGAAAGTGATCGGTTGCGAAGATAAAGGGGCGGATATAAAGGGCAGTTCCGTGAGCTGAGGGCACCCATGCACTGTCAATTTCAAGCAGCTTTTCTAAACCCGAGAAGATCTCTTCAATATCTACTTCAGGGATACAGACTCTTCTGGCTGAATCATTAAAGCGCCGAAAATGATCACGGGCGCGAAAGAGGTTGATATTACCGTCGTTGGCACGAAAAGCTTTCATGCCCTCGAAGATCGCCTGACCATAGTGGAGAGCCATCATTGAAGGATCGATCTGAAAAGGACCGTAGGGCTCAATACGGGTGTCATGCCAACCCTTTTCCAGATTGTAGTCCATGACCAGCATATGATCACTGAAATGGATCCCGAAACCGAGCTCGTCAGTAGTAGGAATGTTTTTGCGATTCTCACTCAATTTGATAGCTATATCCGCCATTTTATAATCCTTCTTCTTTCATTTATGTTTATAAAATTAAATAATCAATCAATCAGTCAATTCGGCCATAACGATCCGGTGTTTAAGTAAGTCCATCTCTTTAATAGATGCCTGGACTGTTAGACGATCACCGAAAAGTCCAATTAGTTCAACCCCGCCCTCTTCAAGAGGGGTTATAAGCGAGACATCTTCCATGAGAAGTTTTTCGCCGCCCGCCTGGTCAAGCAGGTATGCATTTGATTGACACATGAAATCAACTCCATTTTTGTCACTCTACTGGTTTATACTTCCCTATTAATTACTGCAATTTTTCTTTATCACATGGGGTTGCAATAGTGCAAGCCTTGAGGAGCAACAATCATTAAAAATTTATTAGTGCTCTAAGGTTTGAAGTTGACAGTACCTCGATAATAAAATAAAACGTTGAAGAGAGTATGCTTTTACATGAACATAATACATACATAGTGGAGGATAAGGTCTATAACGATGGGATTAGTAGTACAAAAATATGGAGGAACCTCAGTAGGTTCAATTGAGCGGATCAAGAATGTAGCCCAGCGGGTGGTGGCAACCAAAAAACGTGGCAATCAAGTTGTTGTTGTCCTTTCAGCCATGTCCGGAGAAACCGATCGCCTGATTAATATGGCTAATGAAATTGACCTTGAGCATAACCGTCGTGAACATGATGTGCTGGTCTCTTCAGGGGAGCAGGTTTCCATATCACTGTTAACGATGGCAATTGAAACCCTGGGAGAAAAAGCGATCTCTTACCTGGGGTCTCAGATTGTGATCAGGACCGACAGCGATCATGGTCGGGCCCGGATCATGGATATCGACGGCAGCCGGATCAAGAATGCCCTGGACAGTGATTTAATTGTTGTGGTTGCCGGCTTTCAGGGAGTTGATGCGAATGGCAATATTACAACCTTGGGTCGAGGCGGCTCGGATACCAGCGCTGTGGCTGTTGCTGCGGCTTTGTCGGCTGATGTGTGTGAGATCTATACTGACGTCGACGGCATCTATACAACCGATCCTAACATCTGTAAACAGGCCTGTAAACTGGATAAAATATCATATGATGAAATGCTCGAACTGGCCAGTCTGGGAGCCAAGGTTTTACAAATTCGCTCAGTTGAATTTGCCCAGAAATATGGAATACCGATCCACGTTCGTTCGAGCTTTTCCGATAATCAAGGAACCATTGTCTGCAAGGAGGAAGAGGGTATGGAAAAAGCCATCGTTTCCGGTGTCGCATATAACAAAAATGAAGCTAAAATTACAATTTGTGGAATTCCTGACCGGCCCGGGATCGCGGCAACTATCTTTTCCGCAATTGCAGATAAAGGGATTGTTGTCGATATGATTATCCAGAATATCTCGGCAGAAGGGCTGACCGACTTAACATTTACCGTGCCGAAACTCGACTATGACCTGGCTCTTACGTCACTGCAGGAGATCAACCAAGGGATTGGCGCCCGAGATATTAATGGTGATAAAAATATTGCCAAAGTTTCAATTGTCGGGATCGGCATGCGCACCCATGCCAATGTCGCCGGCCGTATGTTTGCAGCCCTGGCACGGGAAAATATCAATATTATGATGATCAGCACCTCAGAAATCAAAGTCTCCTGCGTAATTGTTGAAAAGTATACTGAACTGGCAGTACGGGTTTTACATCAGGAATTTGAATTGGCAGAAGAAACCAAGAACGAAAGTTAATGGCCTAAGCAAAAAAAGGATCGCCATGCAACCCCAAAAGCCTCTCAAAGAAGACCTCAAG
Source organism: Thermodesulfobacteriota bacterium (assembly GCA_024762675.1). Lineage (GTDB taxonomy): Bacteria > Desulfobacterota > Anaeroferrophillalia > Anaeroferrophillales > Tharpellaceae > Tharpella. The sequence continues at coordinate 24,481 of JANTGZ010000027.1, forward strand.
CATCACCTCAAAGGGCACCTTGATGGTGATCTTATCAACTGCCTGATGAAACAATTGAACACCTTTGACTATGAGGCGGTCTTTGAAACCTGTGCCGTTGTTACCGCTGAATTGGAACTGGATTAGGATACCTATCTAATGATAAAAATATACGACACAACCCTTCGGGACGGAACTCAGGCTGAGGATATTTCACTGTTGGCTGATGACAAAGTTCGAATTGCTCGTCGGCTTGATGCTTTTGGTATTCACTATATCGAAGGCGGTTGGCCGGGCTCAAACCCCAAAGATTTCAGTTTTTTCAATAAGATTAAAGGGGTTGATCTGAAATGCGCTAAGGTGACAGCTTTCGGCAGCACCAGAAAACTGGAGAACCAGGCTGAACATGATCCCAACCTAAAGGCGATTGTTGAATCCGGTGTCAAGGTGGCCACTATTTTCGGCAAAGCCTGGGATTTCCATGTCCTTAATGCTCTCCATATTACTTTACCTGAAAACCTTCTCGTCATTGAAGACTCGCTGGCTTTTTTGAACCGGAATGTGGAAGAGGTTTTTTATGATGCTGAACATTTCTTTGACGGCTTCAAAAACAACCGTGATTACGCTCTTGCAACCTTGAAAGCGGCGCGTCAAGGCGGGGCTCAATGTCTGGTTCTCTGCGATACCAACGGCGGCACCCTGCCCGATGAGCTGACCTCAATTATCGATATCGTCCGACAGGAATTGGGAGATGAGATACCTTTGGGCATTCATGTCCACAACGATTCCGAAACTGCCGTTGCCAGCTCACTGCTGGCAGTACGCCACGGTATTACTCAGGTTCAGGGAACTATAAACGGTTTCGGTGAACGTTGCGGCAATGCCAACCTTACCTCTATCATACCAAATTTGCAGATTAAGATGGGCTATAACGTGATCAATCCGGAAAATTTAAGTAAGCTCTCTTCACTATCACGTTATGTTGATGAGATCTCCAATAAACGTCACAGTCGCCACCTGCCTTTTGTCGGCAGTAGTGCCTTTGCCCATAAAGGCGGTATCCATGTCAGTGCCGTTCAAAAAGATCCTCAAACCTACGAACATATAGATCCGGAAGCGGTTGGAAACAAACGCCGGGTTTTGGTTTCCGATCTCTCCGGGCGCAGCAATATTATCTATAAGGCCAAAGAGTATGACCTTGATTTAGGTTCTAAAGAGGATACTGATAAGGTCTTAAGAAGGATCAAGGATCTTGAAGAGAAGGGTTTTCAATTCGAAGGGGCGGAAGCATCCTTTGAGCTTCTGGTCAAGAAGACAACCGGCAGTTATAAGCCGATCTTTACCTTTATGGGATTTCGTGTCATGGTCAATAAATTCAGGCATGACCGCCCGCCTTTAACCGAAGCGACCGTGATGATTGAGGTCGGCGGTGTCATTGAACATACGGCTTCGGTCGGAGAGGGTCCGGTTGATGCTCTTAATCGAGCCTTAAGGAAAGCCCTGGAAAAGTTCTATCCTGATCTAAAAAAGGTTAAACTGGAAGACTATAAAGTCAGAATACTTTCATCCGATAAAGGTACCAGCTCGGTGACCCGGGTCCTGATCGAGTCGAAAGATGATCAGGGTAATAAGTGGGGGACGGTTGGAGTTTCAAGCAATATTATTGAGGCCAGCTGGCAAGCCTTAATCGATGGGATTGAGTACAAATATATGAGAAAAGGGAGTGAGAATGCTACTGCGCACAGCCATCCTGACTATCAGTGATCGCGGTTCTAAGGGTGAGCGTCAGGACTTAAGCGGGCCGGCTTTAAGAGAGAGGTTAGGGGAGGCTGAAGCTTTTATCGTAGTCGATGAAAGGATTGTCAGTGATGAACCTGACGAAATCAAAGCCGCTCTCACCAATTGGTGTGACAGTGGGAGTATGGCTCTGATTCTGACCACCGGGGGCACCGGTTTTTCACCCCGCGATCTAGCTCCGGAAGCAACTATGGCGGTGGTTGATCGCCCGGCACCAGGTTTTGCTGAAGCGATGCGTCTTGAGAGCCTTAAAATTACCCCACATGCCATGATCTCACGAGCGGTTGCCGGCATTCGCGGCAGCACCCTGATTATCAACTTTCCCGGTAGCCCGAAAGCTGCCCGCGAATGCCTTGAAGTGGTTTTGCCGGCCCTACCTCACGCTCTGGAAAAACTGGCGGGCGATCCTTCTGATTGTGGTTCATGAAGTTACCGGCAAACCCTTTGTTTATCTTTGCTCACGCAACCCTAGAAGATATTCCTGAGCTTCTCTCGATAGAAGAGGCATCATTCAGCAAACCCTGGAGTGAAAAAAGCCTTATCAGTGAACTTTCAAGCCCGCTCTCCAGTACCACCATAGTGAAATCTCCGTGTGAAACAATCATCTACGGCTATAGCTGTTGTAAAGTAATCCCTCCCGAAGCTGAACTTTTAAAGGTCGCAGTCAGACCCAAAAGGCGGCGGTGTGGGGTCGGCCAGGCCCTGATTAATGAGATGTTCAGATTTCTGCGTTTACAGCAGGTGTCATCGATTTATCTTGAAGTCTCGGAAGTAAATCGATCCGCTATTGCCCTTTATAAAAAAAACGGATTTACAGTTATTGGAAATCGTCCGGGGTATTATGACAACGGTACTAGCGCTGCGTTGCTTTTACAACGAGCTCTATAGTTTTTTGGGTTGGCTCAAGAAACCCGTTTAAACTCACTCTTCCTGATGACAGGAGGTGCAAGGGGTTGTCGGGCCTGCAGGCTTGTTCTCTTTAGCTAAATTTCTGTGACAACGTTTACATAAAGCCCGGTGGGATACCTTGATAATGTTCGGGACGCCGCCCTTTTCATTGCCGGGATGACAGGTTCCACACTCTTCGATATCTCTAGCCATTTCCCAACTTTTATGGCATTTTTCACAGTCCATACTCAAATGTTCGGTATGGCGAAAAATGGGGTGACAGGAGGCACACTTTTCTATTTCACTGTCACCGTCCCAAGTGTGGTGACACAATTCACAATCATAGCTTTCGTGTTTGGAGTGAATAAATATAGCAGGTTTCCGGTTGGTGGTCGGGTCAGCTTTAGTTACTAAAATAATCCCAGACGGGGCATCGTTGGCGATTGCCGTCAAAGATCCCAGTAACAAAAAGGCGGCCAGTAATATTGACGTTAATTTCATTGATTTACCTCCTCTCCTTCATGAAAATCACTAGTGTCCCAACGTTGCATCGACAACGTCACGTAAGTTGTTAAATTAATAGAAAATTACAGCGATATAGCTTGTTATCGATTTGAAATCA
>JANTGZ010000028.1 GCA_024762675.1 Thermodesulfobacteriota bacterium
AAAATTGCTGCTGTTTGAGCGCCTTAGCGCGAGTTCAGCAATTTGGGCGAAATGAGCGCTGGAAAAACAGAAATTGAGCTTAAGAAGTGGAGAAAAACCACCTGAACACCTACGCTGAGTAATTACAAATTTTCTTCTTTTAATTTCATATAGTGCCCGAGCGAAGCCCAACACACAAACCAATTGTTTCTTGCAATAAATACACCAAACAATTTTCGTGTATTTTGTCTTCGATAATTATTTTAGCGTCTGCCTCTTTCGCCAGTCAAAAAGGTTTTCCTCGCGGCCACCGTATTCCTGGTCATCGTAGAGGCGGGCGACAAAGATGCCGTGTCGCAATCCCTCGTAATTCTCATGGCTCATCTCGCCGTACCAGACTCCGGTCTCGGCATCAACGGCGACGGTAGAAGTATAGAGCAGGTAGAAATTAAGATACTCCTGCAAAGCCGGATCGGGCTGCGCGGCGAGAAAAATAAGGCCCGGTTTTTTGCTCGGAATCGGAAGCTGATAATCGTCATAAGCCTCGGATTCTTCTCTGACCACCTGATCATCATTTACCTTGTCAAAATAATCGACAAAATTAAAGGGGTTTTTTGGTCTTTGCCCAGGCAACATGAGTGCCTGGACACCGTCAAAGGCTTCGTCACCGGTATATTTACCGGACAATCTATAACTTGTAAAATCAGGTTCAAGGAGCTCAATATCTGAATAGAGAAAATCCTTGGTTGTAAAATTGGTACTGCCATACTGATTCCGAGCCTTATCCTCAGCCCAGATCATGATCGTACTGGCGATCTCGGAACCACATTGACGAACCTGCGCAAACTTGGCATCCAGTCGGGCGCGTTGTGCTCGGGGAACAATCAAGGTCAGCATAAGACCAATGATTGCCATCACCAGAAGCAACTCAATCAAGGTAAAACCGCTTCCTTCCTTATCGATATTTTTCAACATTTCTTTAGCCTAAAAGAGAAAACCGGACTCTGAATATCTATTTTTTATTAAATCACATAGCCCCACCGGCACCAACCGAGGTTGAAAGCTCGGAGACCAGGTTATAGAGTGGCAAGAGGATGCCCATGACCAGGGCCAGGGCGAGACCAGCCATAACAAAGAGCAATAGAGGCTCAAGCATGGTCAGAGCCGCAGTTATTTTTCGTTCAAGATCTTCGCTGTAATATTCGGCTACCAGGTTCATCTGGTCGGGCAAAGTCCCCGACTCCTCACCAACAGCTATCATCCGAATCGTCATACGGGGGACATAACGACTCTCGCGCAGGGCCTCGGAGAAAAGCGACCCTTCAACAATCTTCTGCCGGGCCCGCTCCATAGCCTCCTGGAAAACCAGATTATTGATCGAGAGCAGTGACATTTTAAGACCTCGAACAAGGTCGATTCCAGCATTACTGATCATCGCCATATAGCGCATAAAGAAAGCCATACGCATCTGGATAAAGAGTTTTCTTAAAGGCGGGAGGTTGAATTCAAGCCAGTCGAGATAACGCTTGGTCTCATCCCGGCTACGCATAGCTAAAAAAATGATAATCAACAAAATGATCCCCAGAGCATACCAGTGACCACTGGTTTTGAGTGATTCCGAGATCGCCATGACAACCTTGGTAACCGTCGGCAGCGGCACTTCAAACTGGGTCAACAATTCGAAAAGGGGCGGAAAAACCATAGCCAGAAAGACATAAGCAGCCAAGATTAAGGCCACCATAATAAAACAGGGATAGATCAAGGCTTTACGCACATTACGAATAAGATCATCAATCTTTTTATAGTGGACCGCCATATCGTTAAGGGTTCGATCGAGATTACCCGACTGTTCACCGATCTCAGCCAGACTGACAAAAAGTTTCGGGAACGATCCGCTTTTGGTCAAAGCCTGAGAGAAACTGTCGCCGGACCTGATATCTGCAACAATCTTTTTCAACGCTTTTCTTAAAATCTTGTTCTCGCTGTCACTACCCAATTCATCAATACTGCGAACCAGAGGCACCCCGGCCTTAAGCATCACTGAGAGGTTGTTACAGAACTCAACAAGATCACGGCGGCTCAGACTGCCAACGGCAAAATCATCAAGTTGGTGCCAGAGCTGCTGGAGCTTGTTCTGGCGGACTTCGATCAGGAAAAGTCCTTCGTTACTGAGCCGGGCCGCAAGCTGGGCTTCATCATGGGCAACCTGGCTACCCTTGACAATGGAACCGTCGGCCTGAGCCGCTTTATAGGCAAACTCCGGCATTAGTGAGTCACCCGTAAAATCTCATCAATTGTAGTAACCCCGGATTTGACATGGTCAAGACCGTATTCAAACATTGTCACCATACCGTCGGCTATCGCCTGCTGCTTGATTGCCTCTATAGAGGCTTTCGCACTCACCAACTCACTTAAACCGGGCCCGACCGCCATGATTTCATAAATACCCAAACGCCCATGGTAACCACTCTCATTACACAATTCACACCCTCGGCCCCGAAAGAGAGGAGCTCTAGCATGAGGCCAGTCGGAAAGTCCATAATCGTCAATCTCAGCCGGACTCAAGTGATACTCCTCCTTGCAATTTGTACAAATACGACGAATCAGGCGCTGGGCCACCACAGCTTTCAGACTGGAGGGCAGAAGGTAGGGCTCAACCCCTAAGTCAAGAAGTCTGGCAATGGTCGATGCGGCATCGTTGGTGTGGATTGTTGAGAGTACAAGATGGCCGGTCATGGCCGCCTGCAGGGCCATTTCTGTGGTCTCCAGGTCACGAATCTCACCAACCAGAATAATGTCCGGATCCTGGCGCAGGAAATGACGGATCGCCTGAGGAAAACCAAAATCGATCTTTTTATTGACCTGAGCCTGTTTGATCAACGGCATCTGGTATTCGATCGGATCCTCAATGGTTAGAACATTTTTCTCTAACGCATTGACTAAGCGCAGCATCGCATAGAGGGTTGTTGTTTTGCCGCTGCCGGTAGGGCCGGCAGCCAGGACAATACCAAAAGGAATACGGATCAGACGTTCAATCTTTTGACGCAGCTCAAGACTCATTCCAAGTGATTCAAGACCCTGGGCAACGCTGGCCTTATCTAAAACCCGCAAGACCGCATTTTCTCCAAACTTTGTCGGAATCATCGATGAGCGGATATCGACCGAACGACCGGAGAAGGTAAACTGAATACTGCCATCCTGAGGCAGGCGGTTTTCAGCGATATTCATCCCCGACAGCACCTTAATTCTGGTTATCAGAGGAATATGGAGCTGGCGGGCCATAACATACTCACCGCGCATAACTCCGTCAACGCGAAAGCTGATCCGCGTAATCATCTCTTCAGGGCTCAAATGGATATCTGTAGCCCGGTCTCGAATTGCCTTGATAAAAAAGAGCTCCAACAAGCGAATTACGGGAGGTTCAACCTCCCCTTCGGCAATCCCGCCACCACCTAAGGCGGCCACCATATTGCGGCTCACCTCGTCATCGATCGAAGCCCCGAGACCGTATTGAAACTCGATCGCCTCCATCACCGACTCAAGATCGGCGGCATAGACCTCCAGCGGCCGCTTAACTGCCCGGCGCAAAGCGTCAATAGCAACGACATCGCTGGGATTATCCATCGCTACTTTAAGATTTTCGCCTTCAATAGCGAAAGGCATTAAACGGTAACGCTCGGCGAAATCTTTATCTACCAGTTTAACGGCTGCGGGCTCAACAAAGGTGCTTTTCAGGTCGGCAAAGGGCAGGTCATTGGAGATTGCGATCGCCCGGGAGAGCTCTTTACGATTGACAATTCCGAGACGCAGGAGAACATTGCCCAAAAGTTCGCCGGTACTGCGCTGTTCTTTTAAAGCGAGCTCGATCTGCTGCTCGGTCGCCATCTGTTCTTCAGTTAAAACTTCACCTAAACGGCGCATAAAAACTACTCCACATAATCAACAAGCAGCTTGATCCGCGTTCGGATACGGCGCTCCAGGGGACGGTTATTTTCCAAAAAACGGCTCTCCAGGGCTCTATGGTAGAGACTTAAAGCCTCTTTAAACTCCTTCTCCTGCTCAAAAAATGAGGCGTAAGCCAATAGCGCTTTCAAATTTTGCGGATCAAGAGCTACCAGATTCTGATAATATCCTGTCGCCGCAACCTTGTCTCCGCGTTGCCGGGCCAGCCATGCAAGGTTATTGAGGGCGCTTTTCGAACCCGGATCGAGGGTCAGGGCAGCGGCAAATAGTTTCTGCGCATTCTTATGGTCGTCACGTTTAAGGGCAATCAAACCCTGGTTGACCTTGACCCGGGCGTCATGAGGGTCGTTATCTGAAGCTTTGCCGAGCAGCTTCTTCGCTTCCTCAAAATCATTTCGCTCAAGGCTGATAACGGCCATATTCAGCAGAGCTTCCTGGTGTTTGGGATCAATTGCAAGAACCTGCCCAAAATAGTACTGTGCCCGACTCTGGTTACCGGAGCTTAAAGCCAGCACCCCGACCTGAAAAAGGTGACTGAGATCATCTCTACTATGGGACCGGGGCACTCTGTCGGCAAACGATTCTGTAGTTTCTATCCCAACTCCCCCACCAGGAACTGCCACTGAGCTAACGTTTAAATCAGAGGAACCGGAAACGTCAGTTCCACCCGCACCGGGAACATCAACTTCGGAAACTTTAGCAGCAATCACACCGGCTGAATTTGTATCGGTTTTAGACGAAAAGGACGAAGTATTTTTATTGTCCAAGTCCGCCGAATCTCTTCTTAAGAGCGACGATCCGGGCTCTTTTTTTTCGCTCTCCCCGACAGCAGCTTTCTGTTTGAGTTCTAAACCATTCTTATGAACCCTCTTTGATACCTGCACTTTTGGCTCTCGAAAAGTCTTCGGCACCCCATCGCCCGTAGAAACGGTTTTTTTTTCACCGATCCGGTTTTCGATTGGAAGTCTCGAAACAGTTCCAACCGAAATATATCTCTCTCCTGCAGGGGCTGGAACCACTGAACTTGTTGCCGGCGGAGCCGCATTATTAAAAGTAGCGGCCGGCACAGGATGGTATTTTTGGATTGGAGCGGAGACCGGCTTAGTGAAATAGTAACCGCCGATACCCATCAGGATAATGATGGCCAGGAGAACCACGGTTTTAGGAGAGACCTTCTTCTCCTTTGACGCAACGCTGTTACCTCTCTCAGACTGCTTCATGACCGGCGGCACTTCAGCCGGAGGAGTGGGATTATCTCCTTTAACTTCCCGGCTCTTTTTAAGATAGTCGTTAATCAGACTCATCTCTCAACCACGGTCGGCGTCAACATCACAACCAGTTCAACCCGCTCATCAATATCTTTTTGACGGCGAAAGAGGTTTCCAAGCAGCGGGATATCACCCACCAGAGGTACCTGAGAACTATTATTGGAATCGATCTCGGTGATCAGGCCACCAATTATTATAGTTTTTCCGTCATCAACCCGGACGATGGTATCGGTCTGCCGGGTGTTGATGACCGGAACATCAAAGGTATTATTGTTATAACTGAAGGTTTTATATTCTGACAGTTCCGAAACCACTGGAATAATATGCAGAGTTATCACTCCATCAGCATCGATCTGTGGTGTAATACCTAACGAAATACCAGTATTTGCAGTCACCACTTCGGGAACAATGACAGTCTGCTCATCGCCACTGTTTTGCGCCTGCCACTGCAGGTAGGGAATCTCCCGCCCGACCGTAATCACCGCCGACTGGTTATTAAGAACACTCAAGCGTGGTGATGAAAGAACTTTGACATTACCTTGCGTCGAAAGGGCGTCAAGAACCCCGTCAAGAACATTTGTTCGAGTAGGATCGCCTTTGTATTCTACGTTGAGCCCGGTCGCTCCACTGGCAAAATTGGTCGCCACCGAGAGGGTACCATTTTTGATAACATCGTTGGCCAGAAGATTCCAATCAATACCATATTCAAACCCCCGGCTTAGGGAGACCTGGATTATTTTAGCTTCAATAATCACCTGTCGGCGTAACGCCTTCTGGAGATCATCAAGGTAGCACTCGACTAAGGCCAGCTTCTCCCGACGATCAGTTACAACGATAAGACCACCCATGGGATTTATCTCAACTCGGGCGTCAGGTGACAAAAGAGCGCCTCCCTCACCACCGCCACTCAGAGCCTTCGAAATAGTGTCCCAAATCTGGAGATACTCTTCATTCGACCCGGTCGAAATTTCAAAACCACCAGATCCTCCGCTTGAGCCGCCGGGCCCGCTATTTCCGCTGGAGTTATTTTCCCCACTCTCGCCACTGTTAGAAACCAGGCTGTAGTCGAAATGAAAAACCCGGGTCTCATAAGCCTTAACCAAAAGAATATTCTGTTTGATCGTATAGAAATCTTCACAGGCATCAAGAATCAGAGACAGGGCCTGACGCAGAGAAAGATCCTTAAATTCAACCGAGACCGGATGGCCGCGGTCGACCCCTTTACCAATCACCAGGTTAAGACCGGCTTCACGAGAGAGGCCGAAAAGAACGCCTTCCAGCGGGGCTCCCCTGGTAGAAAGAGAAAAAAGCATCTTCTCAAAAGGAAGCTCGCCGGCCACTGCGGCCTCGGGGGTTAGTTCCGCCAACGGCGGCAGATGGGCCGGTGAACGCCGATAGTCCACAGGGACTCTGGACGACGCTCCATAAGGTAAGCGGGAAAGCGTCGGGGTCGATATGGCAGGCTTTGAAGCTGTCGGTGCGGCCGTAAAACAGGCCGGCAAAAAAAGACTCAGGAAAAAGCTCATGGCGAGCAAAATTTTAGACAACGATATCCTCACTAATGCGGGGAACAATCCCGCAACCTAAACAGGCTTTATCGGCCCGCAAACAAGTCCTCTTACCAGAACATTTTCTTGTTAAAAAAAACAAGAAAATAACCTGTAAAGTACTAAACTATTTTCCACTTTCCACTCTTTTTGCATCCGTTTCCAGCAGAGGCTCAAGGCGCCTAAGAAGTTCATCGAGAGCGGCTTTTTGTTTTACCGGCGCCGGATTTTCTCTCTCATTTTTTATGGCTCTCTTATCCGCAGGGGTTCGCAAAGCGGCGGTCGCATAAACCCCGAGAGGCAACATAACAGTTTTCCCGGAACTCCGCAAGCTGACCCCCGCCTCCGTGATGCGGTCGACACTGTAACCTCTAAAGAGATCACCTTCCGCCACCAGAACATCATCAAGGAGAGCGCTTTTTCGATACTCACCGATCATCACCATCTGCACCCGGGGGAGAAAATCCTTCTCACTATCTTCACTATTTTCCCGTCCTCCGACGCCCTTATGCTCTTTTTTTGCAACCGACAGTGCCGGATCAAGAAAGGGGTTACGTAAAACCTGTCGCGGAACAAAAACCTCTTTTTCGCGACTCTTTGCTGCAGCCATCTTTTTAATCAGATTCATGGTTGTCGCCACCTGCTTGCCGGGCGGCGGGGAGGGCATCTGTTCAATAGTCGGCAGCGGCTCCGGCGCTTTAAGTTTCAGGGCCAAACGAGGTTGGACCAGATAGAGGTTGACCAGTACTACAATCAGGACGGCTACTCCAATGCCCAGCAGAGAAGGCAGTAAAAGTCCCTGACGCATCTTACTCTTCTCCTGTCAGATGCTCTGCCAGGAGAAGCTTGTCAGGAATCATCAAGCTTAAGGCCAGTTCGCCGGAAACCTTTCCCTGGGTCTGGTTGGCATTCAACTTAAGACGATTGACCCTAAGCGGGTAGGTCGGCTGCACCAGAAGATAGTCAAGAAAAGTCTCAGCCTCGGCAACCGTTGCAAAGGTAAAACGAAAATTGAACTCACTGGCCCTTAAAGGCACCGGTTTTTTGACAAATTGCAGTTGTCGCCGCATAACCACTTGGGCACCGACTTCGGCTAGAGACTCTGAGTGAAGAAAGTCCAGAAAAGCAGCAAAGACCGCTTCCGGGTCCTCGAAACCCATCAGTACCGAAGGGGGAATCTTCGCAATAATTTGACGATAGTGGCCAAGTTCCTTCTCGAGACGCTGTTCAGTAAGGCGCATCTGTCGACAAGATGACTCAAGGTTTTCAATCTCCATCTTGACCAGCCTGATATCGCCCTTCAAGCCTCGGCCGAGAAGTATAATCTGGAGAATAATAAACAACCCCAAAACAATAATAATTGGTCTAGACTTCATGCTGTTCAAGTTCCGCTTCAGTTTTGACCTCAAGTTCCATCTTAAAGCTGAAGGTTCGAGCTCCGGGAGCACTCAGTTTTTTCGGAACATAACTTAAATTCACAACGACAAAACAGGATGAAGCTTCAAGCTCGCTGCCGAATGAACGTAATTTCTCAAGTCCGGACTGCCAGTTTTCAGCCCTGACCTTTCCGTTAACAGAACTACGCCAGGCACCCTTACTTTGGTTTTTTTTGTCTGGTTGGACCAAAAAATCATCAAGAATAATCTCTTCAGAAACTTTTAAGGCGAGCTCGGAAAGCAACATATTCCAGCGCGGACGCAGCCGATAGACCTCGTTGTAATACTGCTCCCAACCCTTTAAAGGCCTTAAACTTTTGACATCGCGCTGTAAAGCTAAAACCCTCTCTTTGGTTTCATTATAGGTCTCAAGGTTATTGTGATAACTCTTAAGAAGTTGACGCTTCTCCATCTCCAACAGAAAGAGCCAGCAACCAGCCCCGATAAGACCGGCCGCCAGAACCCCATAGGCTAAGTTGTAAAACCGTTTTGAGCGGCGTCCACTAACTAATTCAGGGGGTAGAAAATTAAATTCCTCGACAACATCAAAAAGTCCGAGCAGGTGTGCCAGCGGGCCGATTTGGGTCGAATCAACCCCACCAAAAGGTGAGCTTTCCGGCACCCTGATCGACAAGCCGACGACATTTAATGGAAAACGCTCCAAGCCCCGAGTAACTGCAGGCCCGGCCAACAGCAGAAGTTTGGCTGGAGCCGCCTGACGAAACTCCTGTTTAAAAAAGGTCTGGGTCGTGGCGATCTCACGCCCGAGATCAACTATAAAACGCTCAGTTGCAAAGCCATCAAGATCATCACCTTCAACCAAGCCGATCGGCACTGAACGAGCAATCTTGACCAGACCTTCAGGTGAGGCTACAACGATCTCAGTTGTCCGCCGACTGACCCAGGCCACCATGAACGAGCTCGATACTTTAACAAGGGAAGCTGATAGATTGGCTAAACCCGAAGGGAGCGGTGCAATCCGTTTGATTTTCTCTTTAAAGGGAAGAAGCTCCTGCCAGACCGGCTGCAGCTCCTGGTGAGGAATAGCAATCAGTGGGGTACGTTCACGGTCGACCTCTTCAACCGGGACCCCGCTGTAGAATTTGGTGGTAACAGCAACCTGACTGCCGATCTTGGCCTGAACACTTTTCTCGACCAGGGCGGGGAGATATTTCTTGCCAACCTTGGGTAGTTCATCCCAGAGGTAAAGAGAGGTCGGAAAAGCACCGGAGAAAAAAATTTCGTCGGCCCAGCGACAAAGCTCCGGTAGGGTTTCCGGGGTCACTTCAAGCAAAGACCCAAGAGTGACAATGGCATCGCCCTGTTTTTCAACCTTCAGGGCGTGATACTCTTCTCCGAAACGACAGAGAGACAGAAGCTTGCGCGCCACACTCTTTCCTTGCTCAACAGGTTCAAAGGAAACGACGGTTTAAAGAACGCCGCATAGTCGTCTCAACAATCGCAGAAAAAAAGGCAAAAGTCAATCGTTTTAGATAAAATATAAAAGGACTCAAAAGAGTCTTGGAACGTTTTAGAACAACATTCCGACAGGCCCCAGAAAAATGGTATTATTTATATCTATAAGCTTTAAAAACTGGGTTATTGATGTCTCCAGCCAGATGAAATGACTGCAAAAAAGAGCTTCCCTTACTGTACTGTCCACTAAAATCAAAGAGTTTCCCAACTGTAAAAAACCGCCCCCGGGCCTGCAATTGGCTACCAGATGAACGAAGTTTAATATCATCAAGACGCAAAATCTTATTCCGCAGGGAAAATTTGCCGGAAAAATCGGAAAAACCTGCTGCCATAACATCTCCCCTCTTCCGCTTCATAAAAAGGTTAAAAGCCGTAAACAATGACTGTTTGGCAAAACTACCCTGCCGCAACCGCCATTTGCCGTTAAGAACAAGTTCTTCACTACTCTCAGGATCCATCCCCAAGCGACCCCCACCGACCATGGAGGCATCAAGGCTCCCGGTTAGTGACAGGGTTTTGCTGAAGGGCTTAAGATTAAGCTTTTCAGCAACCAGGGAGGCTTGCCAACGCGGGCCATGTAAAAGATCGTCAAGGATCAAAGAGAGGCGAACCTGGCCCTGTTTACCAAAACTCGCGGCCAAGCGCTCAATTTCAAACTGAACAAGATTTTTTTCGGCCCTGAAAGAGAGGTCGGCAAGGTGCAGATCAGGTAGCTCCAGTAAAGCAATCCGGCAATCGCTTTTAACAACCCACTCCCATTTTGCCAGCGATCGCAAAAAATTAGCGGCCATACTCTCATAACTTAATGACGGTAACCGACCACCATCTGCATCCTCAGCAGTAATCTCCGCTCCATTCTCAGGAATCGGGCTTGTTGATGCAGAAGGAAGATTTCGCAAAACAATTTTTTCAGAGTTGAGATCAACTTTCAAAACCGGTGCTAGAAGAGGATTGCCGACCAACTTAAGTTCACCCTCCAGACTGCCCTCATATTTACAACCGGTCAAGTCAAGAAAAGGGAGGTTGGAAATTGCCCGCCCCAGATCATCTACTTTGAGATGATTTACAAGATCGACAAAGAGAGGTTCACGAAAACGAATCAGTCCACGGGAAAAAAGAGTAGCAGCCCCGGGATATTCTAGAAAAGCATTCTTAATATTGACATAACCTTCACGACGCTGGAAAAAACCGGAGAAGTTTGCCTTCAGAGATCCCTGCGACCAAAGTCGAGTCGGGTTCCGATCCGAACTTTCCTCATACCGGAAAAGGTGGTGCCCTCCAACCTCAACTCTTGTGTTAAAACGCAATCCGGCCTCAGGATCGCCGTTAATATCAAATTCCAGATTGGCTTTTTCGAAATCGGCCTGCCAGCGGCACTCCGGCAGCCCCCAAAAGAGGGCCTCAGACTCCGACAAGGAGACTCCCTGCAGACTGCAGGCAACTTCCAGACGATCACCGGCACCCGTAACTGCAGAAGCTTTTTCCTCGTCAACCTTATACCAGGTCACCTGCAAGCGGCCCCGACCGCCATTTAGAGCCCCGGTCAACTCGATATTTTCACTCTGGCTTTGAGGTTGAAAGCGCCATTCGCCCTCTAGGTCAGTAAAGATATGAGACTTCTTTAAACCGGGAATTTTTGTCACTTTTACAATAGCACCATGCAGAGACAGGAGGGTAGGAGTTTGATCTTTACCCTTGAAAATACTCTTCAAGAGCTCCGAGATAAACCGGGAGACCTCGCCATCAACCCCGTCCACAGAAGATAAAACAGAAAAAGGGAGCTCCGCCAGCACCCCCTTAAGATGGAGATTGCCGATCAAGGGCGAGAAAGAGATCAGAGATGAAAAAGAGAATTCCAGATCTAAGGAGCGCGCTTTGAAAATGAATTCTGGTGCCGTACAAGCCAACCCCTCTATCGCGATAGCTGGACGAGGCAGGAGTTTAAGCCTTACTTCCGTCACCTGACAAGGTTGCTGCAAAGCTTTCGAAAACTCACCAACCAGACGGGCCTTCAAACTCGGCTGGGGGACCAGCGGCAGAAGTATAAACAAAGCCGCCATCAAACCGGAAACTATCAAGAACAGGAAAAATCGGCGAACTCTCTTTTTTTCAGACATCAGATTTTGAGTCTTTCTATAAGAGAACGAACGCTCTGGTGAGATTTTTCAAGAGCGGCAGACTCTTCCGGAAGCAGATCAAGTTCAATAATCTCTTCGACCCCCTGAGCACCCAATTTTACCGGAACCCCAACATAGCAACCTGAAATCCCGTACTCACCCTCAAGCAGGGCGGCCACGGGCAAAATTCTTTTTTTGTCTTTTAGAATCGTTTCAACCATTTGTCCGACGGCAGCAGCCGGAGCATAAAAAGCGCTGCCGGTTTTTAAAAAAGAGACGACCTCGGCCCCACCGTTACGTGTTCGCTCAATGATCGCATCAATTTTTTCGGGACTCATAAGAGCCGCCAGCGGGATACCTGAAACTGTTGAATAACGGGCCAGAGGCACCATATTCTCACCATGGCCACCAAGGACAAAGGCGGTGACATCTTCGACCGAGACCTTCAACTCCAATGCGATAAAAGATCGCATTCTGGCCGCATCAAGAATACCAGCCATACCCATAACCCGGTTTTTGGGAAAACCGCTGATCTGTTTGACAACATAAGCCATTGCATCAAGAGGGTTGGTAACCACCAGCAAAAAAGCCTCAGGTGAATACTTCACCACCCGCTGGGTAACAAAGGAGATAATCGAGCAATTTTTTTCAAGCAGGGCAGCCCGGCTCATTCCCGGTTTTCGGGCGAGGCCGGCGGTAATGATGACGATATCTGAGTTTGCCGTCTCAGCATAGCTGCTAGTCCCGACAATCGAGACATCACGGCCATCAATCGGAGAGGCTTCGAAGAGATCTAAGGCTTTACCCTGCGACAGGCCATCAACAATATCAAAAAGAACAACATCACCCAGCTCTCTGGCCACCAGCCAGTGAGCACAGGCAGCTCCAACATTACCCGCTCCAATAACAGTTATTTTTTTTCGCTTCACTATAAAAAACCTTTGTCCGGCTGTGCCGGAACTAAAGTAGCGGCCAAAGGTCAGCCATCATTACAAAACACCGGCGACCGGCCACCAAACTAAAACAGAGTCGCCAACCGAGCATTAGCCTGGCGCAGGCGAAGTTGCTGCACAAAGGCGGCCCCGCGCCAAAGCCTGGCAGCTGTAGCCGGATAGTCGCTGAACAGAATTGCGGCCTCTTTCGACCCTAAGATCAGCAGTCGAGCCTTCTCAACCACCCGCAAAGTAGTAGAATGCTCGTCCGCATCATAAAAAAAAAGTTCACCAACGGTTGCCCCGGGCAAAAATTCAGCCATAATAATCGGCTTGCCCCAACCCGGCGTTTTTTTTACCGCCTCCAGAGACCCCGTCAAAACACAAATCAAATCTCCGCCGCTCTCACCTTCAGACCAGAGTTGGCTACCGGCAGGCTTCTCACAAGTCTCAGCCCTCCGCAGAATGAGTTCCCAATCAGAACTTTCACAGAAACGAAAAAGCGGCGATTTACGCCAATCAAAACCGATCCCACTCTCCAGATCTGAATCAACCACCCTTTTCCCCCTCAGCTTTGGCAATCGTTCTCTCCATCGAGGCAACAAGCCCGGCAAAACCTTTCTTCGCCATAACCGGGCCAAATTGACTGCGGAAGTTACGCACAAGGCTGACATTTTCGATAATCACGTCATAGATCAGCCATTTCTCCTTTTCAAGCCGGAGTCTATAGTTAAGCGGAATCTCCCCCCGACCAGCGCTGATAACCATAGTCTCAACCACAGCTTTACCACCACCTTTGATAGTCTCTTTACGATAGGAGATCTTTTCATCAGCGTAGCTGTCGATGGTGGCGACATAGCTTTTTTTCAGAAGATCTCTAAAGAGCCCGGTAAAACGACTGCGTTCTGCCTCACTCAAGCTTTTCCAGCCTCGGCCTAAGGCGAGTTTCGCCATTCTCCGCATATTAAACTGTAAAAAAACCACCTCAGCGATGCGCTCGCGACGCAACTCCTGCATCTCCTCCCCTTTAAGATTTTCATCCCGCAACACGTCAAGCAGGTGATTGATACTGACCTCCAACTGTTGCCGAGGGCCGGAATCATCTCCTAAAAGATTCTGTGGAACGAAAGCGAGCGATAGGAATATTGAAAACAGTAAACATGAAATCAAACGATGACGCAGCATAGACTATACTCCAAAAAAATTTCCGTATTCTATTTTGATTTTTACTCTATCTCCCAAGCACCTTCTGCTGGTGCTGCTCATAAGCATCACGAACCGCGATATAGGGATCAATGGCACTACTAAGCATCTTCTCATATTCGCCGAGCTTAAATGAGGTCCGGTTGATTGCGTTAGAGGACTGCACGGCAACCGCAGCTAAGGGGTCATTGTTCAAAACAAAGAATAGAGGGGAAGTCAGAGTATCACCAACCAGGCCTAATGTTCCCCGAAAATCATTCGGACCAAAAAAAGGCAGGACCAGATAAGGGCCACTGGCGATCCCGTAATCGGAGAGAGTTGAAGCAAATTGACGTTCATGTGATTTCATACCGTCAAAAGTCGCCGGATCCATAAGCCCTCCAACCCCGGCAGTAGTATTAAGAGCGAAACGCAGGAAAGTCTCTTCGGCAGCCTTAAAGCGGCCCTGCAGAAGACAGTTTATAATCCGGGTCGGTTCGAGCAGATTATTGAAAAAATTGAGCAGCCCTGTACGAAACATACTGGGAGTGACTTTGCGATAGCCGCGGGCTGTAGGCTCTATAACCCAAATGTGCAAACGGTCATTAAAGGTAAAGATAGCCCGATTCACCACCTCTAAAGGATCATTTAAGTATCCGACCTCTTCATCATACTCAGAAAACTCATCCTGACCATCGGCGACCTCCGCTGTCGCCGCCTGACAAAGGTGGGGTACTGTAAAAATGCTGGCACCCAAAAAAGAACATAGTAAAATGAATATAACAAAAAATTTCCTGGACATAAAAACCTCTTCTACTCTACTTTTTCTACTCTACTTTGCCAAAAACATATTTACTGATCAGCGCCTCAAGATCTACAGCGGCTTCGGTTTCAGTTATCTCATCACCGTCTTTAAGAAAATCCTCTTCGGCACCGGGAGATAACTGAACAAATTTATCACCGATTATCCCTTGGGTTTTGATAGAAGCAAAAACATCACTACCGATTTTCACCTCCGGCTTAAGTGAAAGTTCGACTTTTGCCTGGTCATCTATCAAAGAGATCCGCGAAACCTTACCAACCTGAACCCCGGCAATCTCTACCCGAGCTCCGCTTTTTAAGCCGCTGACCGAACTGAAACTGGCATGCACTCTATAATAATCGCCGCCAAAAAGTTCAAGTCCGCCTAGGTTAAGAGTCAGATAGGCGATCGCGAACAGGCCTACCACCATAAAAGCCCCAACCGACATCTCCAGGTTAAATCTCTTCATAACTTTTCCTTATTCGACACTTAATTCACTTTTGCTGCTATGTGCGGAGCCCATGACCCTGACTATGAAATCTCTGACAAAAGGATCTCGACTTCGTTGCAACTCTTCAGGAGCCAGGCAGGCCCTCACCTCCCCCTGATGCAAAATGGCAATCTTGTCAGCCAGGTTAAATATCTTTGGAATATCATGACTGACAATAACACTGGTGTAGTCCAGTTTTTTCTGAGTTTCAAAAAAGAGTCGATAGACATCGTGACTTTTAACCGGATCAAGTCCGGTCGTTGGTTCATCAAAAAGGAGAATATCGGGTTCCAACTGCAAAGCCCGGGCCAGACCCACCCGTTTTTTCATACCCCCGCTCAATTGAGCCGGGAATTTATCGGTACTACCCTCGAGATCCATCATCTTAAGGGATGCTAAAACCTTTTTTTTAACCTCTTTTTCAGGCAATCGACTGCGTTCCCTAAGGGGCAGAGCGATATTATCAAAGACACTCATTGAATCAAAGAGTGCGACCCCCTGAAAAAGAACCCCGAAACGGGTACGCAGGCGATTTAGCGCGGCTCCTTTAATTCGAGTGATATCTTCACCCTCGACCAGCACCCGGCCCCGGTCAGGACGAACCAGACCAAGAATATGCTTTAAAAGAACGCTCTTACCCTGGCCGCTCTCACCACAAATTACGGTTGTCTGGCCGCGTTCGATATCAAGATCAACCCCGCGCAAAACCTCCTGAGAGCCAAAACTCTTATGAATATCTATAAGCCTGATACAGCTCTCGGATTGAGACATCGATCCTCTTACAGCTACTTTAAATCATTAATGAGGTAATCACATAATCGGCCACCAGCACTGAGACCGAAGAGACCACCACCGCCGAAGTTGTTGCCCGGCTTACACCTTCAGCCCCAAAGCCCCAGGATCGGCGATTGACCCAAAAACCGTGTTCAGCACAGACCCAAACCAGCAAAAAAGCAAAACATACCGACTTGACAAAACACATTTTGAGATCAACGGCCGTCACACTGTCCCGCATGCTGGCCATATAAGCGCCGCCATTGCCATGCAATAAAACGACGCCAACCATATAGCCACCAAAAACCCCGACCAGATTAAAAACCGCCGTCAACAAAGGAATCGAAAGCAATCCTGCAATAAGCTTGGGAGCCACCAGATAACGATAGGGATTGATCGCCATACAATCCAGAGCGTCAATCTGCTCCGAGATCCGCATTATACCGAGTTCGGCACACATCGCCGACCCGGTCCGCCCAATCACCATCAGGGCCGTCAATACAGGCCCGAGTTCCCGAACCAGACTTAAAGCCACGGCAGCCCCCAGAGCACTGGATGAACCATATTTGCTAAGGGTGTAATAGCCTTGCAGGCCGAGCACCATCCCGACAAAGGCTCCGGTAAAAAAAATCACCAAGAAAGAGCCTGAACCGATCACCTGAATCTGGCACAGAATCGGCCTGATCTTATATGGAGCCTGAACGGCTCCGAGCAGGGTCTGCAATAGAAAAAGGGCCGAACGCCCCATGCTTTCGAGACTCTCCAGCCCCCAGCGACCAAACTTTTGCAAGCCTTCCAACAACCTTAAAACTCCCTCATAAGAAAATACATATCAGTCAAAAACATTTAAGTTAAAATGAATATACTAATTTCACTATACAGTCAATCAGTTTTCATCTTACACAGACCGAATCAGAACCGATAAAATATCAGGACTGAAAAGATATCCTTTTATGGTTTTCGAGAACTCCGACAAAAGAAAGGGGAGACAAACAGCCTCCCCTCTCTTTTCAGTCCTTTTATTCATGCTGCCCTCCTTGTTAAATCTTCAATGCTGTACACATCATAATGTTATATACTTATCAGGCTCAGTCCCCAGTTCCCATATCGCAGCCCCGGTTACGACGCCGGGCATGAGCCAGAAGCTTCTGGGAATAGTCGAGAATGGAATGATCGGCGCCAGCCGCTTTCAAACGTGTTTTCAGAAGGCGTCGGGAAACTACTGTAAAGCGCCAGAAGATATTGGGACTTTTTTTGACAAGAAGATCTTTGAA
Organism: Thermodesulfobacteriota bacterium; assembly: GCA_024762675.1. Taxonomy (GTDB): domain Bacteria; phylum Desulfobacterota; class Anaeroferrophillalia; order Anaeroferrophillales; family Tharpellaceae; genus Tharpella. The sequence continues at coordinate 17,241 of JANTGZ010000028.1, forward strand.
CATAATGCCATCATCACCCACGACATTTGGAGCATCCGAGAGAAAGACAAGGTTTCCATAGTGGGTATAACTTAGAAAATTTTTTCGGAGCCATTCAGAAAGCTGGTAGGTACCGTTGATGGGGATAGCCCGAAGAACGGCGAGAAAAAAAGAAAAACCGTGCCCAAAGGGTACTCTGGCCACCCCGTCAGCGGCGTTTACGACCCGATAGACCGGAGTTTTAATTCCTTTAAAGAACTCATCGTCCCCTGTCCTGGGACAGCCGTAGGTGTAACAAGCCCCTATAGAGTCAGATGCCAGCATCCGAGTGGCCAACATGGCCAGCGCCCCGCCCAGAGAGTGTCCGGTGATGTACAACGGCTGACCCTTATGCAGCTGTAGAGCGTCGGTGATCTGCTGTTTGACTTTGTCAAAAGCTTCCAGGAAACCCCGATGCACCATACCGCCGCAATCGGCATTGACAAGATCTGCCTTGATATCTGTGAGCACATCTTTGATACCTGGCTGAGTGCCCCGGAAGGCAAGAACCAGCATACCGTCAAAACCTTCGTGAGATTTGAGCTGCGCCAGCATAGCCTCGGTGCCGCCCTCGGCAAAGCTTTCCAGCAACTCGAAATCAGCCTTTTTGAGAGCCTCAACTACGGCGTTATCTGGAATTACTCCACGCTTTACAGCCTTCTTAATAAGCGCCTCCAACATATCATCAGCCTCACCTTTCACAACCGCAGCGCGTACCTCCTGTACCAAACTGGCACTCGACTCCTCACAGGGAAGTGGATCGTAAACCAGACGTGAAATCTCGGCCAGAAGCCAGGCCGTCCTGTCGGAATAGGCGGCCCGTTTGATCGGCGGCATCTTAACTAGATCGGAATCGGGGAAATAATCGGACATCGTATACCTCCTTCAAATGGTCGGGAACACCTACATAACAGCAGTCATTTAAAGTTAGAACACACAAAGTAACGCATATTTTATTCTATCTATAATATGCCATAAAAATCGACCATAAACAATCGGACAAATGTATGAAAAAAGTATGCATTTTATCGTGAGATAGGGTTGTTTTCACCTACACTATGGCAGCCTATGGGACTCTTCTTATCGAAAAAGAAACGTGGGAGGCCGGCATTGGTGATTTAATAAAAACTTTGATTTGTCGAGCAGAGATGCAAGAGGTTGTCCCTGGTCAATACTCAGCAAGGGCTCTCCCTCTAAGCCCAACAGTTGTCGGCCATTTTCAGTCGCAATCCGCCAGACTTCGGTAACAGGAATTCCGGCCTCCGCAAAAATCTCCATCTCGCGTAAAAAAGAGCTGCCATGCGGTACATTGTAGGAACCTGAATCGGTTCCGATTGTTAGTTTAACACCATTTGCATGGGCGAACTGGATCATCTCCATATGTCTTTTATAGTTTCGTTCAATAATCGCAAGCTGATCGACCGAGAAACGGCCATCGGGATCTCGGCTCTGATTGGCCATGGCGGCTACCGTAGGAGCCCAGTAAACCCCTTTTTCAGCCATCATCTCAAGGGTCTCGAAAGCGATAAAATAGCCATGTTCTAAACTGTGAACCCCGGCGTTAACAGCTTCACGACAAGCCTTGTCAGAATTAACATGAACCATTACTTTTTTACCGACAGCGGCCGCCATGCGGACAATCTCGGAAAGTTCGGCAAAACTCCACTGCTGACGGCCGACTTCGCCATAGACATCGAAAGAGACCAGGCCGGTAAGAATCACCTTGACAAAAGAGGATGGGGTCCGAGCAATTATTTCTGATAAAGTGAGATCGCGGTTTTCTCCGAGAAATGATCCGTAAGAGCCTTTTTTGAAAATCGCCGGCCCCGTCCTGACAACGGTCAAGGCCGACGGAAGTTCAAGCCCGTCAAGAGATGCGTCCCGATCGCCGGCATCCCGGACCACGGCAACCCCGGCCGCCAACTGACGATGGGCATTTTCAAACGGATCACCACCCAGGGTTAAGTGAACGTGGGTATCAACCGGCATTGGGAAAGTTAAAGATTGAGAAGATTTTTTTTGAGACATCGAAGATCTCCTGGAAAACCGGGAAAGGCCATAGTGTTATTTTACACTTGAGCCAAACAGGCAACTGTGATACGATTATAAAGATTTATGCGGATATCCGCGAACAACCTCTAACATAGAGTAAAGGATTAATAAAATGAGCTACGAATTTCTAAAAATCAGCGTAAACAATGGTGTTGGAGTTATCAGTTTGAACCGACCCCCGGCCAACTCCTTAAATGAAGCCCTGGTAGCAGAACTCGATAAGGCTTTTGATGATGTAGGAGCCGATGATAATGTCAAAGTAGTGGTCATCACCAGTGAGATTCCGGGCTTTTTCGTTGCCGGAGCCGACATCAAAATGTTTAACGAAATGACCGCTTATGATGCCTGGGAGATTTCCGGTGAACTGCAGCGCGTCAACCAGAAACTGGAAGATATGCCGAAACTCACAATCGCTGCAGTTGGCGGATACGCTTTAGGCGGCGGACTGGAACTGGCAATGGCCTGCGATTTCCGTTTTATGGCCGAGAGTGTAACCATTAAAGATAAAGAGAAAATTCCGGCTATCGGCCTACCGGAAACCACCCTCGGAATCTTGCCGGGAGCCGGCGGCACCCAGCGTCTGGCCCGTCTGCTTGGTGCCAAACAGGCTCTCTACTACATCGCCACGGCAAGAAACATCAACCCCCAGGAAGCCTTGAAACTGGGTATCGTACAGGAGTTGATGCCGGGCGATGAACTCAATGAAAAGAGCATCGCTTTTGCTGAAAAAATGGCAACCAAGGCGATCATTGGTATCGGTCAGGCCAAAAAAGCGATCTATCAGGGCTACAACAAGGATACCGCAACAGCCATGCAGATCGAGCAGGATGCCTTCATGAAAGCTTTTGCCAGTGAAGATGCCAGTGAAGGCTTAAAGGCCTTTGTTGAAAAAAGACCGGCGGTCTTTCAGGGCAAATAACTTAAAAGGATGAAATAGGAAGGCTGAAGGATGATGGAGACGTTTTCAGCCTTCAGCCTTCCTATTAATCAAACCGGCCAGGTAAGCAGCGCCAAAACCGTTATCGATATTGACGACCCCGACCCCGCCGGCACAGGAGTTCAACATGCCCAAAAGGGCTGCAACTCCGCCAAAGGCCGCACCATAACCGACACTGGTCGGCACTGCGATTACCGGACGCTCGACCAGACCGGCAACCACACTGGGCAACGCCCCTTCCATCCCGGCTACGACAATCAAGACCTCGGCCGCCATAAGCCTTTCTCGATAGGCAAGCAACCGGTGAATCCCGGCAACCCCGACATCGACCAGCATTTCACTCTTATGCCCCATCATTCGCAGCGTAATTTCGGCCTCATGCGCAACTCTCAAATCTGAGGTTCCGGCCGTAACGATTAACACCGTACCCCGCCCTTGATCATAATTATTGTGGCTGAGTTTGACAAGATATTGACCCGACTCATGATAGTCAAACTGGGGAAACTTCTCTTTCAGGAGCTTCGCTTTATGGGCTTCGAGCCGAGTTACGAGGATATTTTTCTCATGTTCCAGTAAACCTTCGAGAATAATTTCAAGATCTTTAACCTCTTTGCCTAAAGCAAAAACCACCTCACCCATTATCGAACGTAACCCGCGGTGGGTATCGAGATGGGCAACCCCGACATCACGAAAAGGCAAATGGTCAAGGAACTCTACCACCTCATCAACCTGGCGCTCACCCCGCTGGAGCTCGGCTAAGATATTTTTCAACTCTTCGCTATTCATTTTCCCCTGTCCATAATTTACCATCTACCGCGAGGCAGGCCCGGGCGGGCTGGTTCCAGGCGGCCAGACCAGCCTCTCTGGCCGCGTTGCGGATCATCTCTTTATTCCAACCGCAGAGTCGAAGCGGACTGATCACACCCAGCTCGGTCAGGGCCCGCATACCGGGCCGACGTTCAGGTGAATCATCGACATGAGTACCATCGCAAAGAGTTTCCGACTCACCGACAAGCCGGGCAAGCCTCTCAAAAAAGTACCGTTTACAACGATAACAACGATCCTTCGAGTCATCACCCCAAACCGCAAGCATCTCCTCTTTAGTAAAGTCGACAATGATTCCATTTTCAGATTGTACTACTATCTGTGCTGCCGCCCGTTCCTCAGGATAGACTCCCGGGTGGTCAAAAAAAACCGGCCTTACCTCGATTGCAGCGATATTTTTAAAAAAATGGAAAAGCCAGATGCTGTCGATACCACCTGAACAAGCGAGCCGGACTGGAGAGAGAGCTTGTGCCAACTTAATCATATCCGTCCAGAAGTTTTCGTTTGGATTGACGGTTATGATATCACTGCACATAAGGATTGTGGATACGGATCTTAACTTTGTCAAGATCGATCTGACGTTCGTTAAAAAAATTCTCTATATAGGGAGTAATCATAGAGGTCAGATGGGTTTTCACATCGACAACCTCCTCGCGCAAACGTTCACCCATAGCTTCCTGTAATAAAAGCCTGAGACTCTCCTGCAGTTTTTGTTGTCCCGCAGCCACCAGACGGCCACTCTCTTGAAACTGAGCAACCTCTATTTCAGCGCTGAAAACCTTAAGACCATCAAGTGAATAGAGCGGCAGATAGATAGTAAAAAAGAAAACATCAGGCTCAGCCGGATTGACCGCCACAGACATCTCATCCGCTGAATCTACAACTGCCTCGGCCCCCGGTTGAGGCTTTTGAAAAAGATCGCTTTCAGCTGTCAACGGTCGGATCTCATCACGAATAATCACTGGCTGTTTCAGTAAAAAAATAACCCCTAAAAGTTGTGCAAGCCAGAGAATACCAGCAACCACAACCACAATCATAAGTCCCCGGGCGGCGGTCTTGGCAACCTCGACACCAGCGAAGTCAAAATCGTCAAGTTCCAATGCTACACTGGCTGTAACATCCTCAGAGGCAACCACTCCAGCCCCTCCGGAATCAACCTTGGCCGAAGATTCCTCAATAACTGATTCATCGAGATCAGACACAATTTCGATCTCGAAATCATCCTCCAACTCCTCATCCAGATTATCATCCAGATCAACAAATTGATCGGAGAGGTCTTCCGAAAAATCGAAATCATCGATAAAATCATCATCGGCTAGAAGTTTATCGATCTCATGAGTATCGAGCTGGGTTTCGCGAGCCATAGGTCAGTGGTCAGTGGTCAGTGGTCAGTGGTCAGTGAGAACCACTAACGCTAACCACTAATTAAAATTAAGTTACACTTTATCAAATAGGGCGTTGACAAAATCGCTGGAATCAAAGGCACGAAGATCCTCAATACTTTCACCGATACCGACATAGCGCACCGGAATTTCAAGTTCATCACAGACGCCAACGATCACCCCGCCCTTAGCAGTGCCGTCAAGTTTGGTCATAACCAGTCCGGTCACACCAATCGACTCATGAAACATCTGGGCCTGGGTAATTGCATTCTGGCCGGTATTGGCATCGAGTACCAAAAGGACCTCATGCGGGGCCCCGGGCATAGCCTTGTCAATAACCCGCTGAATTTTTTTCAACTCATCCATCAGGTTGACCTTGGTATGAAGACGGCCGGCAGTATCGATAATAACGATATCAGCTTCACGTTTGATCGCTGATTGAACCGTATCAAAAGCCACAGCTGCCGGGTCTGCGCCCATGTTTTGTTTGATAATCGGCACTTTGGCTCGCTCAGCCCAGACCGTAAGCTGTTCAACGGCGGCAGCACGAAAGGTATCGGCGGCGCCTAAGACAACTTTTTTCTTCTGTTTTGTAAAGATTGAGGCCAATTTACCAATAGTCGTCGTCTTTCCCACGCCATTGACCCCGATAGTCATAATGACATAGGGTTTTTTATCGATTTCCCAGGGAGTTTCGGCCTGCGCGAGAATTGTACCGATCTGACTTTGCAGAAATTCACGAAGATGGGCGGGATTTTCAAGTTCTTTATGGGAAACCTTCTCCTCAATCTGAGAAAAGAGCCGATAACTGGTTTTAACCCCGAGATCTGAGGTCAGGAGGATCTCTTCAAGTTCCTCAAGAAACTCCTCATCGATCTCCTTATCGCCATAGAAGAGGTTATCAAGAGTACCGACAAACTGATTTCTGGTTTTGGCAAGTCCCTGTTTGAGACGAGAGAAAAGACCACGCCGCTCTTTCTTCTCCGGCAACAGATCCTGATCGTCGTTTTCTACCTGACCGCCCTCCTGCAAGTCTGCAGTCACCGGAGTTTCAACATCATTGCCTCCCGCATCTTGAGGCAATGCTTGACTCTCTTTTTCAGGAAAAATTACATCGGCATCACCAGCAACTGAAACCTCCGGGGGTGACCCTTCACTTGCCAAAACTGCCGGTTCACCACTTTCTAAATCCTCTTCCGAAAGCTCTACCTCAATCCCGGGTTCACTCTCGGCCACCTCTTCTGACTTGATTTGACGCCCGAAAAGACGGCCGAAGAGGCCACCGCGACCCTTCTTCTGCACATCTTTTCCGGCGTCGTTATTTTGTTCATCCAACTCTTTACCTATAGACATTAATAGTTCTCCACGTTATTATAAACACAGGCAAACCCAGCAACCCCAAAAAAAATAGTCGATAGTGCTTTTTTTGTAAAGGAAATACTTAAAAAAATGGACCTCCTGACCCTGTTTTCCCTAATCGCTCTCTTTTTCCTGCTAATTCTCTGCTCAGCCCTCTTTTCCGGCACCGAAACCGCCCTCTTCGCGCTACGCCGCCATCGCCTTCACAACTACCGCGATGACCACCCCCGAGCGGTTCGACTGCTGGAGAGAATTCTCAATCAGCCCCGTGAATTTATCAGCACGATCCTGATCTGCAACAATTTTGTCAATGTTGCGGCCTCCGCCCTGGCGACTATGATATGCATAGAACTCTGGGGTGAAAGAGGGGTCATAATCGCCACCGTCGCAGTCACAATCATTCTCTTGATAGGGGCTGAAATCACCCCCAAAACTTACGCGGCGGCCCGCCCTGATAATATCGCTCTTAAGACGGTTTTACCGCTCCTCCTTTTGATTAAGCTCTTAAGACCGATAAACCGTTTTCTTTCGCTCGCCGTAAACCTCCTGTTACGCTTAATGGGCCTGCCCGGACGGACACAAAGCCCAACCCTCTCAGATGAAGAGATCAAAAGCATCATCTTGACCGGCAAACGGGAGGGTTTACTCCGGGAAAGCGAAAGTTCAATGATTGCTAATGTTCTTGATATCGACAAAACCCGGGCCCGGGGGGTAATGAAACCGCGCACCCAAATTATCTCACTGGCTCTCGACTCCTCCTTTAAAAAGGTCAATGAAATCGTCAAAAAACACGGTTTTTCCCGCTACCCGGTCTACGACAAAGACCTGGAAAACATTATCGGCATCCTCCATATCAAGGATCTCTTCAGGGCCGGAAGTAAACCATTCTCCCTGCAACCACTCCTGCGACCAGCCCACTTCTTTCCAGAAACTGCGACCCTGGATGACCTTTTGGAAAAGTACCGCAAACACAGTGTCAGTTTGGGCATAATTGTTGATGAGTATGGCGGCATCGAAGGAGTTTTGAGCCGTGACGATATTGTCAGCGAAATCGTCGGCCATCTGGCAGATGAGACCGACCATAGCGCCCCTTCAACAATTACAACCTTGAAAGAGGGTGCCTACCTGGTTCCCGGAACCTTCCCATTAAGAAAGATAGAGCAGACAATCCCCAAACTCAAATTCTCCAATGAAATCGAATATGATCACCTGGCCGGCCTGATTCTCGGCCACCTTGGACATATTCCCAAGCCGGGTGCCACCATTCGCATCGACAACCTGGAACTTAAGGTTACAAAAACCACCAACAATCGTATTGTTATGGTTAAAGTTACTCCCCTCTCCGTCACTCCTGCAAAACCCGTACAAACCATCGATACACAAACGGAAATCATCAATAAAAAAGAAGAAAACAACAGCAACAATAATAACCACAATTAGATCTTGACAATTGTCGACAATGAGCGTAAGTGAAAATCGCTTCACAATAATAGCTATACATCTATACAAAAACTATACACTCATAATTTAAACAAAAAGGAGAGACCCAATGAAAAGTGATGTGGTAATTATAGGTGGTTCGGCAGCCGGATTGATGGCGGCCGTAACTTTAAAAAAAAGAGCTAATAAAAAAACCGTTACAGTAATCAGAAACGTTGTCAAAACCCCGGTTCCCTGCGGCATCCCCTACATCTACGGCATTATGGGCCAGGTCGACAAGGATATGATTCCGGACCAGGGCTTTACTGACCAGGGAATTGAAATCCTGCAAAAAGAGGTCACCGATATCGATCGGGCCAAAAAAGAGGTGGTCTTTGCCGACGGCGAACGGATCGCCTACGGCAAACTGATTATCGGCACCGGCTCCAAACCTTTTGTACCGCCCCTGCCCGGTGTCGACAAAGCCAACGTCTTCACCGTCCGCAAAGACCCGAACTACCTAAAAGAAGTTTATGCAGCTCTGGAGCCGGCCCGCAATGTGGTGGTCATCGGCGGGGGCTTCATCGGCGTCGAAATG